>JAYTDH010000396.1:0-8764 GCA_043736095.1 Gemmatimonas sp. | reverse complement strand
GGACTCGCCTTGTAGCCAACCAGGCGATCCAACACGCGGCGTGCCTGCTGCGCATCGACCTTCTTGCTGTCAATCGCCCGCGCTTCGCCGAGCGCCTTGATGACGGCGTCCTTCGTGATTTCATAAAAGAGCGCGCGCTTAATCGGCGGCGCGTTCTTCCCGTTGATCTGCTGCTCAACGTGCCACGCGATTGCTTCACCCTCGCGGTCAGGGTCGGTCGCGATGAAGACGGCCTTTGCGGTCCTGGCCGCGCTCTTCAGCTCGGCGACCGTCTTTTCCTTGCCGGGAATCGTCACGTACTGCGGCTCAAAGCCGTGCTCGGTGTCGATTCCGATGCTCTTTACCGGGAGATCGCGAATATGCCCAACAGTCGCCTTCACGGCGTAGGCCGACCCGAGGTACTTCCCAATGGTCTTGGCCTTCGCGGGCGACTCGACGATCACGAGTGACTTGCCCGCCGCCGAGCGCGCGGCCTCTTCGTCGTGCGGCAGTTCAGGCTCGACAATGACCTTCCGGCGCGACGTTGCGGCCTTCTTGGCGGCCGTCTTCGACGCGGCTTTCTTAGCCGCGGCCTTGGTCGCGGCCTTGGTCGCGGCCTTGGTCGCGGCCTTCTTTGGGGCCGCCTTCTTGGCGGTCGTGCGCTTGGTCGTGGCCATGTCGAGTGCGAGAGGAAGCCAACAGGGAGGGCATCCTAGTCCGCCGTTCGCCCTGTGGCAAGCGCTACTATATAAGCGGCCACCCCGTCGGGAGACAGCGAATCTACGCTAACCGTATGATTTGCTTGCAGATACAGATTTTTACGCTGCCGCAGGAGATCGGCGAGCCGACTCGCTAAATCGCCCCCCGCCAGCAGCGGACGACCCCCTCCCTCACCCCCAATCCGGGCCGCCGCGACCTCCGGCGAGACCTCGAGGTACACCACGAGCAGTGCTCCGCCCAGCGCCCCCAGATTGAACGGGTCGAGGAGCCAACCGCCTCCCGGAGCGAGCACGACCGGACCCAACTGTCCGAGCCCTGCGGTGACCTCGCGCTCCCGCAACCGAAAGCCAACCTCGCCCTCCGCCGCGAAGACCTCCGGGATGCTCTGACCCGCCGCCCGCACGATCGCCTCGTCCAGATCCACAAAGGGCCAGCCGAGCGCGGCGGCCACGAGCGGTCCGACCGTGCTCTTCCCCGAGCCGGGAAGTCCCACCAAGACGATACGGCGTGTCGCGGTCACAGGACGGCGTGCGTGGCGAGGGCTTCAGCCAAGCCGTTCGGCCACGCGCGCGAGATACGCGTCGTGATTGCGGCGCACTTCCCCGAGCGAGTCGCCACCAAACTTCTCGAGGAATGCATCGGCGAGCACGATCGCCGTCATCGCCTCAGCGATCACTCCCATCGCCGGTACGGCGGTCACGTCGGAGCGCTCGGCTGCCGCGTCGGCCTTCTCGCCGGTCCGCACATCCACGGTGCCTAGTGGTCGCATCAGGGTGGAGATGGGCTTCATCGCCACGCGCAACACGAGCGGCTCACCGGTCGACATCCCGCCCTCGAGTCCACCGGCGCGATTCGTGCGGCGGCGTACGTGCCCCGTCCGCGGATTTCCCGGCGCGGGCTCAATCTCGTCGTGGACTTCTGCTCCGGTGAGCCGCGCCGCGGCGAACCCAATGCCCATCTCGACGCCTTTCACTGCGGGAATGGAGCAGATCGCCGCCGCGAGTCGCCCGTCGAGCTTACGATCCCAACTCACATGCGCGCCGAGTCCAACCGGCAGCCCCGTGACCACGACCTCGCAGATGCCCCCGAGCGTGTTGCCCTCGGCCTTCGCCGCATCGATGCGCTCAATCATGGCGGCCTCGGCATGTGGATCGAGACAGCGCAACGGCGACGCGTCGGCCGCGCTATTGATGTCGGCGGGGAGCGGCGTCGGTGCGTGAGCATCAACGCCACCGAGATGCACGAGATGGCTCCCGATGCGCACGCCGAACGCGGCGAGCAACTGCCGCGCGATTGCGCCGGCGGCCACCCGCGCCGTGGTCTCACGTGCGGAGGCGCGCTCGAGGATATCCCGCGCGTCCTCGCGATCGAATTTGAGGAGCCCCGTGAGATCGGCGTGACCGGGTCGGACACGAGTCACCTGCCGTTTGCGCCCTTCGGGCGTGTCGTCCTCGGGGCGTGGCGCGGGATCCATAATAGCCTCCCAGTTCTTCCAATCCTTGTTGCGGATGAGCATGGCGATGGGTGCGCCGATTGTCTCGCCAGCGCGCACGCCCGAGAGGAACTCCATGCGATCGGTCTCGATCACCATGCGCCGCCCGCGACCATAGCCTTGCTGACGCCTAGCGAGCTCCTGGTCTACGTGCTCGGCCAGAAGTGGGAGACCGGCAGGGGCTCCCTCCACGAGGGCCACGAGGGCCTGCCCGTGCGATTCGCCGGCGGTGTGGAAGGAGAAGCGGGACATTCGAAGGGCGGGAGGAAGATAGGACAACGGCGATTGGCGGATGCGGCAGGGCGTGGCGACACGCGACACACGACACACTCGACGCGCGAAACAAACGAGCGCCCGGCGAATAATATCGCCGGGCGCTCGCTACCTGCTGAGCTTCGACCGAACTACGTTCGGTCCGAGCGGACGATCCTAGTTAGTCGAGTCCGGACGACGAACGATCTCGCCTTCGTCCACGATGTGCGGCGTCACGAGGATGAGCAGATCCTGCTTGCGCTCAACCACGCTCGTCTCGCGGAACAGGACGCCGATCCACGGAAGCTTGCTGAGGATTGGCACGCCACGCGTGACGCGCGTGACCTGGGTCTGCGTGAGTCCGGCGATGACCGCCGTCTCGCCGTCCGCCACGAGCACTTCATTCGTCGCGGCGCGTTCACTGATTTCCGGGCCCGCCACCGTGATGCCGAGCAGCGACTGCTGCGTGGCGCTGATCTCCATGGAGATTTGGCGGTTAGCCGTCACATGCGGCGTCACAGCGAGCGTGATACCGATCTTCTGGCGCTGAATGACCGGCGCGATCGCCTGAATCTGTCCCGGCACCGCAGGCGGCGTCAGGAGGAAGGCAATCTCGGTACCGGCGAAGAGCGTGGCCTTCCGATTATCGATTGTCGTCGTGCTCGGCTCCGCCTGCACGTCAGAGAGACTCTGCGAGCTGAGGGCGTCGAGGAAGGCGGTGATGTTGCTGCCGCCGATGACGGTGTTGTAGATCAGCGAGATCGCTGCGGTGCCGCCGAAGTTGCGATTCGCGTTGGCCACGCCGATAAAGGCATCGCCACCGAGGTTCACGGTGAACTCACCCGGTGTACCGCGCGGGTTGAGGGTGTTGATATAGTTGGTCGGATTCCCGAAGTCGTAGCTGATGCCCAGTTCTTCGGTGGCCGTACGATCCACAGCGATGATCTTCGCCTTGATCGCGACCTGCGGCGTGCGCACATCGAGGTCTCGCACGTAGCTCACGATCTCCGGCAGACGCGAGACCGTCTCGGTAATCAGGAGAGTGTTGGTCTTCTCCTCGAAAGTCACAACGCCACGACCACAGGTGGTTTGCGCCTGACCGCCGGCGGGGGCGGCGACTGCGGCGGCGGCTCCCTCTCCGGCGGCTGCGTCCACAACTGCCGTCTCGGAACCCACGGAGCCCGAGGAGCAGGCCGCGATGAGCTGCCTGATGGTCACCGCGAGCTGCGACGCCTTCGCGTAGTTCACCACAATGAGCTGCGTGACGAGCGGCTCAGCGGCGACGCGGGCGGCGAGATTGCGATAGCTGTCGATGGTGATGATGCCCGTGGAATCCTCGACCGCCTGGAGGCCGTTGGCCTGGAGGATCTTGAAGAGCGCGATGTCCCACGGCTGGTTTACGATTTCAGTGAAGCGGACCGTGCCCTGCACCGATGAACCGGTGACGAAGGTGCGGCCGGAGAATTCGGCAAACGTTGCGATGACATCATGAATGTCGCGATTCGCAAAGGTGATGCTGATGCGCTGCTGCTGACGCGCCTGCGGCGCAGCGGCGAGCGGCTGGAAGGCAGGTTCTGCGGCCGGCGCCGACCAATCGGCATCGGCCACATCGCGCGTCGGGGTGACGGCTTCGTGCCGCGTGGCGACCGCGTTCGGCGACCAGGGCGCGAAATCATCCGCACCCTTTACGCTGATGCGAATCGAGTTCTCGCCGCGGACGACCTCGTACTCTCGTCGCGTGTCGAGATCAAGCACGAGGCGGACAACATCTGCCTCGTACTGCGCCAAGCGCACGTTGCGAATGCCCGCGCGATTCACGCGGTCATACGACGGAGCGCGTCCTTGCATCGTGGCTCCCTTGAGATCCACGACAATGCGGTGCGGCGACTCGAGCAAGAAATCGCTGACGGAGACTGTTCCGTCGAACGAGAGCACGACGTCCGCGCGACCCGCTCCGGGCACGACGGTCACAGCGGTCACCGTCGCGGTGGCCTCTGTACGCGCGGCCGGAGCCGCGCCGGCGACCGACGCGCCGAACAAGAGTACGCTGGCCACGATTGGGGCCAGCATTAGATCTCGCCTCATGGCGTCCTACCTCCCCGACTGGGAACAGTGATCGACAGAACTTCCTGTCGCGTGAATCCAAACTCATCGATCGCCAGCCCTACATCACGCTGGCGAATCGTCGTCACCCGCATGCGGCCGAACACCGAGCCAACACGCACGCGGTAAATCTCACCAGTAGAGACATCCCGAAGGGTCGCCACCGAGTTACGCCCCGTACCGTCGAGGATGATGCCGACGATCTCAAGATCCGTGAGGATCGGGCGGATATCGCCCGTCGTGATGAGCGACGCAAAGGGATCGCGACGCCCGGACCGCGGGTACGCGTACACTTCGCGGTTGAAGATGATGTTGCCAGCGGAGTCGCGGGGCAGCTCGGGCGTCGGAACAACCGCACGCTCAGGAGCAGCGACCGGTGCGCGGCGTCCCTGCGCGGTCACGACGACCGGCAGCGCCACCGCCAACACCAGAAAGAGAACCAGCGAACGACGAAGGGTCATGGAGTATCTCCCTCGGCGAGCGGCGTGGTGCGCACGACGTAGGTTTGCAGATCGAAGTTCGCGCTGAGGAGCTGCTCGTTCTTACCGACCTGAATCCGACTCGCCGCGTTCGTCGGTGCGAGCGTGAGATTCACTGGCGCGATAATGCGACGCAATGAGCCAATCGCCGTGAGCAGGTCACCAATTTGGTGATAGCTCCCCTTGATGGACATGCGATACCGATACGTATCGAACTCCTCTCCTTGCGTCGTCTCGCCCGGAACGAAGCTCTCGATTTCGAGCCCCGTGCGTCGCGCCGCGCCGACAATCTGATCAAGCAACGCCGGCACTTCGTTCCCCGCGGGAATCAGCGTCCGCATCAGATCGAGATTGTCCTGCAACAGCTTCGACTCCGCCTCAAGCTCCTCGACCGTACCGCGGGCGAGCAGGGCCTTCGCGCGCTGGTTCGACGCATCGAGCTTCTCCAGACGCCCTTGCGTGACTTCGAGCTCCGCGGACTTCGGACTGTACTGGAAGTAGTAGTACGCCCCGCCAAGGGCGAGCCCAACGATGCCCACAAGCAGCAGCACTTGGTCGCGTTGGGTGGTCGGCATGCCGGCCATGGGTTACCTCACCGCGATCGAAAGGGGAACCGTACGGATCGCGGACGCGTCCGGCTTCGAATACTGCACGTCGAGCGTAAACTGGGTGACGGCCTTCCCATCTGTCACCGCCTGCTCGCTCACCCCAAGGACGATGTTCTCGAGGAACGGGGACGCCTCGAGGTTCTTCATATAAATCGTGACCGCCTGAATATCCACCGTGTACGCGATGATGCGGACGCCAAGCTTGGGCGCATTTCCGGCAGCCGCCTGTTCCGGGGAGATCGGGGCCGTCGACGACGTCGGCGCCACCGAATGCAGCCACGTATACGTCGGCAACGCTCGGGAAATCTCGTCCATCACGTGCGGCCAGATGAACCGGTCGCCGTCGATGGCACTAATCACCGCGATCTGCCGCTTGATGGAGTCGCGCTGCGACTCGGCCGCCGTGCGCTGAGCAAGGACCGCCGCGTAGCGCGTCGAGTCCTGCACGGCGATGCGCTGCTGTTCGTCGAGGCTCTTCGTCTCACGGTCCTGCAGCACATACATGCCGCCGGACGCCGCAAGGCCGAGCACAACGCCAATGATGGCGATGGCCAGCCACGGATCCTTGAGCCGCGAAGCGACATCACCGAACATCGCGCCAAGATTCAACGAGGCGGATTTCGACGAGCCTTTTCGCTTGCGCGCGCCAGGTAGGAGATTGATTTCAATCATCTGAGTTCCGTGGTCAGGCGGGCTTCCGCAGGGCCAAGCCCAGCGGCAGCATCAGCAGGGGCGCTACCTCGTCCGTGACGAGCGACTCGAAGGCGCCGTCACGTATCACGAGGTTGGCGAGCGGATTGGCCGCAACCACAGGAAGCCGCAAACGGTCGGCAAGCACGTCCAAAAGCCCCGGCACGCGCGATCCGCCGCCGCAGAGATACACCGAGCTCAGACCGCCTCCCGACCGCGACGACGAGGCAAGGAATGCCGCCGCGCGTTCCACGCCGACCGCAATCTCCTCACCACGCGCTTCCAACACCGCATCGAGATGCTCCGAGCGGTCGAATCCTTGCAGGAGCGCCGCTGCTTCGTCTGACCCGAGGCCACGTTCCCGCTGCAGATCCTCGCGAATCCGGCGCGTCCCCGTCGGCAGGTCGCGTGTCAGAATCGGCACGCCCTCCTCGACAATATTCACATTGGTGACTTCGTGGCCGATGTTCACCAGCGCCACGGTCCCCGTCATCGCCTCGGGATGATTGAGCTCGAAGGCATTGTGCAATGCGAACGCATCGACATCCACCGCGACCGCGGTAAGACCGGCATCGCCGAGCACACGCACTTTCGCCTCCACCAACTCTCGCTTCGCCGCCACGAGCAGCACACTCATCTCGGAGCCGGAGCCATCGGGATCGAGGATCTGGAAATCCAACTCCACCGATTCCATATCAAAGGGCACGTGTTGCTCGGCTTCCCAGCGCATCAACTCGCGGGCTTGGGCCTCCTTCACGCGCTCGATCTGAATCTTTTTGATGATCACATCGCGCCCGCCGACCGCCGTCACCATGTCCTTCGTGGTGACACCGGCCTGCTGCAGGCATGCGGTAATCGCGTCGGCGACAATGCCCGGATCCATGATCTCGCCTTCGACAATCGCATCCGCCAACAGCGGCGTGATGGCCACGCGAACGAGTTCAGGCTGGGCCTTCGAATGATCGATCACAGCCACTTTGATGAGGCCGGAACCGATATCGAGACCGATCGTTGTTTTTTTGCGACCGAAAAGCGCCATGGGGTTCCCGTGGGCGTCCTGCGGGGGACTACTGGTTCAGGACCGCTAACTTGCGGACGGTCCCGACCGGGGTCAATGCACACAAACTGCACACTTCCTGAACACTGCCTGCAGGCGATTTGCTCTCCTGCGACAATACACGAGTAGTACGCTCACAAAGTAACTGCCGGACCCGGTCACCCGTCCGGATGGGGCAATATCCAGACGCCGGGAACAGGGACCAGCCGCGTCGCTTGCGGACACCCCACGAGCGCACTATCCGTCGGAATCGAGTCGGCGCGGAGAAGCACGATTCGGCGGTGGCGTCCTCCCCGGCGGCCGAGCCCCTCGACCTCCCCGCGCACCAGTCCCCTCCCCACCGTCCACCATGTTAACTCGGCGCGGTCGCCCTCCCCGATGGAGAGGGTCGTGCGAGACGGGGCCGCCGGCGGACGCAGGCAGAGCCAGGGCACATCGGCGGGCGTGAACAGACCGGCAATCCCAGCGATGGCGGCGGCTCGCGCTCGCGCTTCATCCTCGGCCAGCCGGGACGCGCGCCAAGCCTGCAGCGCATCCATGAGACCGAGCGAGGAGAGAATTCCCAACGCCGCCAGCACGAGCACGACCATCGGGAGGGCGATTCCCGCCCGTCGCCCGCGCGACCTCACCACCGCACGGTCGCGTAGGCGCCGTGCCCGCCGTCCGCGCCGATCGCCGAGATCTCGATCCGCGACGGCCCCTCGAGGGCCCGGAATCGCAGCCCCCCGGCCGATGGGGTCCGCAACGGTCCCGCCACCGGCTGCACCACGCCGCACACCTCCAGCCAGGGATGGCATTTCCGCCACCCGAGCATCCAGTCGCCCGCCCCAGCGTGATAGAGCGTAAACCGGCCGCGTCGCGCGAGGCGCACGGTCGCGCCCGGTCGCACGGCGGCGGGAAGCGTGTCGAGCAGGACCAGACGGAGCACGGTCGACCCCGCGCCCGCCCGCTGCCATCCCGTGGACGCGTCACAAACGCCGGGGCGCGCCCGGCGCTGGAGTGAGTCGACTACGCCGTACCACCACAGCTCCTCCTCGCCGCCGTCGATCCGCACCGCGACGAGGTCGTCGCGCCCGGGCTCCTGTGGCAGCAGCGTCAACGACGCGTCGGCGACCTCGAGCGGCAGGATAAGCGCGCGCGACTCCACGCCGCAGACCACCGAGAGGCCGAGCAACACGTCGAGATCCACGGCGGTATCGCCGCGCAACAGGATGGCGTCGCCCGCCGTCAGTGCCTCACGCAGGATGGCCACAGCATCGCGTTCCGCGCGCTCCGCCCGATCGCGGCGCTCGGACGCGTGCAGGGAGCGCCGGGCTCCGCTCAGCGCGATCGCCGCCGCGGCGGCGAGGACTCCCGCCAGCGCCAACGCGCACAGCGCCTCCGC
>JAYTDH010000395.1:0-10495 GCA_043736095.1 Gemmatimonas sp. | reverse complement strand
TGCGCGCCGGTGCGCGGGTCGGACTTGGTTCCGACTCCATGGCGTCGAACAATCGGATGGATCTCCTCGAGGAGGCGCGCCTCGCGAGTCACCAGCAACGTGCACGACTCTTCGCGCCTGACGCCGTCAGCGCGAAGGCGGCGTTCCGGCTTGCCACGCTCGGCGGCGCCGAAGCCCTGCGGCTCGATGATGCGATTGGCTCGCTGGAGGTCGGCAAGCAGGCGGATCTCGCGGTCTTCGCGCTCCCTCGCTACGGCGCGCCGGTGACAGATCCCAGTGTTGCGCTCATCTTTGGTCCTCGACCGGTGACCACCCGAGTGATTGTTGCCGGCGAGGAACGCCTGCGAGATGGCGTCGTTGTGGGCTTCGACGAGGCCATCACACGCCGCGTTGCCGACGCCACAGATCGTCTCGTGAGGTGGCGCATCGCGCGACCCGTCGGTTAGCTTCACACGGCAGGCGTAGGCTTCACTCTCTAGCCTTCATTCGGATGTCACGAGGCAGTGGCGCGACAACCCTGATTTGGCGCGACGGCACCCTTGTCCCGTGGGACGAGGCGCAGCTGCACGTCATGAGCCACGTTGTCCACTACGGCTCAAGCATCTTCGAGGGTATTCGGTGCTACCGCACGCCCACCGGAGGCGCAGTCTTCCGGCTCCGTGAGCACATGCGTCGCTTTCAGGACTCGGCAAAGATTTACAAGATGCCGATGCCGTACTCGCTCGATGCGTTGTGCGATGCGGTGACCAGCACCATCACGGCGAATGGACTCGACAAGTGTTATATCCGTCCGCTCGCCGTGCGGGCTGGCCAAGAGATGGGAGTGCTCCCCACGAACGCGCCGGTTGAGACCTTCGTGATCTGTTGGAACTGGGGCGCCTACCTCGGCGAAGACGCGCTCGAACAGGGCGTTGACGTGACGATCTCAAGCTGGCGACGCGCGGCGCCCGGAACGTTTCCGGCGATGGCCAAGGCCGGCGGAAACTACCTGAGTTCACAGCTCTCAAAGATGGAAGCGCGACAGGATGGCTACGTCGAGGGCATCATGCTCGACGTGCACGGACATGTTTCCGAGGGCAGTGGAGAGAACCTCTTCGCAATCCGCGATGGGATCCTCTTCACCGCGCCCCTCGCGGCCAGCATTCTCAACGGCATCACCCGCGACGCGGTCGTGACGATCGCGCGTGACTTGGCGTACGAGGTCCGTGAGTTGTTGATGCCGCGTGAGTTTCTGCTCATCGCTGATGAAGTGTTCTTCACCGGCACGGCGGCCGAGATCACGCCGATCCGCAGTATCGATAAGACGGAGATCGGAACAGGGAAGCGAGGGCCGATCACCGAGCAGATCCAAGCGCGATTCCTCGGAATCGCCACCGGTTCGGCCCCCGATTCCAGAGGGTGGCTCACCCCGGTCCCCCCAGCTCACGGACGGAGTTGACCGTCGTCCGACGGTCGCCGCCCGTGGATTATTCACTTTGCGGAGGTTGATGTGACTGTCGGCATTCTCGCGCTCAATGCATCGTTCGAACCCTTGACGATGGTCCCGCTCAAGCGGGCCCTGCGTCTCGTGATCGATGGCAAAGCCGAGATCGTCGAGTCCGACCGCGGCATGGCGGTGCGCTCGGAGCATCTGGCACTTCCGCGCCCCGTGGTGATTCGCCTGCGCAAGTTCGTGCACGTGCCGCGACGCTTCCGTCGGCAGGTCACCAACACCTTCCTCTTCGCGCGCGATGGGTATCGCTGCCAATACTGCGGTCGCCCGGGTCATGATCTTCGCCCGCGCGAGTCGCTGACGCGCGATCACGTGATTCCGATCTCGCGCGGCGGACTCAACGTCTGGACCAACGTCGTGACGGCGTGCTCGAGTTGCAACACGCGCAAGGCGAATCACCTGATTGTCGAGTGCGGAATGCATCTGCTACATCAGCCCACCGAGCCGCACTTTGTGCACCTCTCATGGGCCGTGCGCCGCCTCACGCCAACGCAGGCGCACTACATCAAGCTCTTCTACGGTGGCGAGGTCGTGCGCGAACTGCAGGAACTCGAAGCGCGTGGGGGCGGGGTCCTGCCGCCTGAGGCGCAGGTGATCTAGGCGTCGGGTCGGGGTGTCCTGAAGGTCGCCGTCCGCGAACCATACGCTCGCCGCTCGCCCCCCAGCAGACGCGTCGTCAGCGAACGCACCCCCCGAGAGAGCGCGGTCCCAGGATTCCGTTCGCCGCGGAAGGTCGGCTGCAGTTCGCCGCGGAGCCATGCGTTGACTTCGTCGAGGTCGGAGACGCTAAGCGTGCGCACCTCAAGAGCCGCCTGATAGTAGAACCGCCGTCGCGATGCGGGTGCCGCCATCGGGACGCGGAGCGGGCGCTCGACCGCCGCTTCCGCGTCCTCAATCCGGGTGAAGGCGCCAAGTGAAAGCGACTTCCCACCGACAATCTGAATCACTTCGTACTTCTCGTCGACCCCGCGCCACCGGACCAATACCTCCCATTCCGCCGCACGCTGCATCTCGTCGACAAAGCGCTCGCTCGACCACAGCTCCACGCGATACGAGAGCCGCGCTGGGAATCCACTGCGCAGTAGCTCGCGCATGCGATCGTCCGTCAGCACGGCCCGCGCCTTCACGAGCGGCCCCTCCGCCGTCAATCGCGACGACGTTGGCAGGTTAATCTCGACCCCTGGCCGACGCTGCGCAGGCTGCGCGCTCGCCACCGTCGATGCGCCCGTCGACGCGACCATCGACGCGACGAGCGCGATCATCGCCGCGCGCGCCGCGCGCGCAAGCGGACGCCGCTGCACGCGAAAGAGGCGGAGAACGGTCATCGCCGGGGCATCCTAGAAGCGACGCCCCACACGCACGAGGAAGTTCACCGGCTCCTTGGCCGTCGAGGTGCTCTTGGCGAGGTAGAACCCGAGCTCACCAAAGTCGACGCCGAGTCCGATCGACGTGCGGAAACTCGCGAGCGGTGGGATTCCCTTGTCGTGTCGGATCTCGCCCACGCCGCTGCCGACCGTCCACCCTCGCCCAGCATCCGCAAACAGCACCCACTGGCCACGGCCGTTGAGCCCCGGACGCCACCACTCGTCGTTCCGGTCCGTACGCACCCAACCCACGTGGAAGTCCTGACGCAGTTCGAGTTGCGCGACCGCCATCCGATCGCAGAGTGCCGGCCGGCCGGGAAACTCCACGATTCCACCACAGGTGAACACGTCGGTATCGTTCGCCGCACGACGAAAGTCGTAGCCCTCGATGCTCCCGGGGCCGCCCACCGAGAATCGGCGCTGACGTGGCAGTCGATCTCCACCGAGCTGACCGCCCATCACGATCCGGAGATTGAGCTCCGTGCCCGGAGAGAGCGTGGTGTAGCGCCGCGCATCGACGAATGCCCGCGTGTAGTTCACGTCCTCGAGGGTCGGCACCGCCGGCAGCGGACCAACGTCACGGGCAATCACACCGCGTCCACGCTCGAGATCCGCCCGCACGAACCAGCCTCCAGTCCACGGTGACCGCAAGCGCTCGCGCGTGTCCACGCGCAGTCGAGCTCCGAGCATATCAACAGTCCCGTCGTCCATCGCGGGATTCACACGAAACAGTTCTCGATCGCGCAACAATGTCACCGGACTACGCTCCTGCACTGACCGCCACCGTTCTTGCCCGTAGACGAACCGCAAGGAGGCCTCTTCACCGAGGCGGCCGCCAATCGTGCCTTCGCCGCCATGGCGGCCGTAGTGATCGCGGAGGTCTTCGTGCCGGAGAAAGGTCGACAAACCCGCCTCGACATCGCGCAGCTGCCAATCCTCTACCGGCGCAATCACATCGAAGAGTCGTCCGCCCACAGTGAGTCCATTCTTCACGCCGAGCCGGAGCTCGGCCTTGGCATCGTGCCCAATGGTTCCACGGTCCCACCGAATTGGTTCGGCGGTGCGCACGACACCAAGCGCCTCAATCTCGAGTCGTCCCCACCCAGTCGTTCGGCGAAAGCGTGGTCCAATCCCCACCGGCAGCCCCTCGACTCGGTTGTACGTGCGCGCCGCAACGAAGAAGAGATCCGTGTACGACTCGCGATCTGCGCGCGGCCCACCGCGCATTCGCGGCCGCCAGTCACCGAGAATCGGCTCGTCAGGAATAATCTTCTCGCCGTCCATTGTGTAGCGGAGGATCTCGGCCTGAGCGCGCACCTCGCCACCAATCGACACACTGTCCGCCCGTCGCACCGTTCCACCAAGGACAATCAGGTCGCCGGTGATCTGCGCGCCAGCCACGAGGCGCACATCCGCGTTGATCGCAATCAACGAACCGACGATGCGCCCCGAGATCGCCGCCGGCCCATTGAGCACCGCAACCGGACCGCTGACCTCTTTGCCCGCCGGAACATCGTACGCCCCGATAATCCGCGTGGTCCCATCCTCATTCCACGTGCTCACGGCAACGGCCGTGATGCTCCGCGTGTCGCGCCCCTGCGCCACGGCGTCGGTGGAGGGGACTACGAGGACAGCGAGGGCAAGGACTGCCGAGAACATGTTCCGCATCAAATCTCCTGAGAGGGTCACGGCGTCACTCTACCCCGCCGATCCCGAGTCGTCGCATCCGGCGATACAGATTCGGACGATCCGTCTGTAGGCGGCGAGCGGCCTCGGCCACCACGCCGTTGGCCGCCTGCAGCGCGCGCTGGATGAGCAATCGCTCGTATTCGTCGAGTTCATCGGTCAGCGCCACATCGAGACGCGCCCCATTGGGCAGGGTCGCCGGCGCGGAGGTTGAGAGATCAAGCGTGGGCAGCACGGCACGCACGTCATCCGGCGAGATTAGTTGCCCCGCGTGTAGGATACTCAGGCGTTCGACGATGTTGGCGAGCTCGCGCACGTTCCCCGGCCAGCGATACCGAGCCAGTGCTTCCACCGCCTCCGGTGCCCAGGTCGGGGCAGACTGGCCACTGCGACGACGGTACATCGTGGCGAAGTGCAGCACGAGATCAGGGATGTCCCCCGGATGCTCGCGGAGCGGCGGCACGAACATCGGGATGACGTTGAGCCGGAAGTAAAGATCCTCGCGGAAGCGGCCCTCGCGCACTTCCTTCTCGAGATCGCGATTCGTCGCGGCGAGCACGCGCACGTCCACCTTGATGGTCCGATTGCCGCCCACGCGCTCAATCTCACGCGATTCGATCGCGCGCAGGAGCTTGGACTGCGCCTCGGCGGAGAGCTCTCCCACTTCGTCGAGCAGCAGCGTGCCGGTGTGCGCGAGTTCGAAGCGTCCGATCCGACGCTCCGTGGCACCCGTGAACGAACCCCGCTCGTGTCCGAACATCTCGCTCTCCACGAGATCGCGCGGGATTGCCGCACAATTCACGCGCACGAAGGGCTTGTCGCGTCGCGCGCTCTGGGCGTGGATCGCCGCAGCGACGAGCTCCTTCCCAGTTCCCGACTCGCCGCCGATTAACACGCGCGCATCGCTCGGCGCGACGCGCGCGATCATGGCGCGCACCGCATCGAGTGCGGGACTCGTCCCAACGAGTTGGCCTGCGAGGCCGAGGTCGGCGCGAAGGGCCGTGCGCTCACGGCGCGCTTGGCGCAGCTCCAGCGCACCGCTGAGCGCGAGGAGCACGCCTTCTGGCGTGAGCGGCTTCTCGAGAAAGTTCACCGCACCCAATCGCGTGGCCTTCACCGCATCGGCGAGTCCGGCGCGCCCCGACATCATGACGACCGGCAGGTCAGGATACCGCTCGCGCAACTTCTCGAGGAGGTCGAGCCCGTCGGTCGGGTTCGGCATCATCAGGTCCAGCAGTACGAGATCCGGTTCAATCTCTGCGGCGCGCGCGAGGCCGGCCGTGGCATCCGCGGCGTCGCGCACCTCGAAGCCCTCGGCACCCAACAGCGCGCCGACCATGCGGCGGATGTTGGGTTCGTCGTCGACGATCAGGACGCTAGGCATTTCAACGGCGGATGGAGGAAGGAGGATGGAGACTCAAGACTTGTTGCTCGCACGGGGCAGCGCCACGTTCGGATCATCGCGCTCGGCAAGCAAGCGCGTCACGAAACGCTGGCCTTCGGAGACGCGCTCGACCTCGATGGACATCGCCTCGATGGCGTTCTCGATGCGGCTCAGGCGCTCATCGATCTGCGGCACGTTGAGTGCGGTCTGGGCGTCCTGCCTGCGCACGTACGCGCGCACGAGCGGGACGCCGAGCGTGACGATGACCACCGTGCCGAAGAACGCGACAATCGTGACAATGTCTTCCATCACTTCTCCCCTGCCGGAGCGGTAGGCTCCGGTGTGTACACCGGAAAATGCATGAGAATCTCGGTTCCTTCACCTGGCGCGCTGGTGGCCGAGACGCGGCCGCCATGCGCGCGCACGGTTTGCTTCACGATGGCGAGTCCAAGCCCTGTGCCTCCGGTCTTGGCCGTCACGTAGGGCTCCCAGATGCGATCAAGCGCATCAACAGCGATGCCGATGCCATTGTCCCGTACGGCCAGCGTCACCTCGCCGTTTCGCGCCGCGACGCGCGCCGTGACATGCCCGCGCCCGGAGGTCGCATCCACTGAATTCAGGAGGATGTTTCCCAGCGCACGCATCAACGCGTCGTGCTGGCCGCGGACGTGCGGCGCGTCCGGATCGACCAGCAGTTCGTGCGTCATTGTGGACGGGAGAGTGGCGCGCATGGTCTCGCGCGCGAGGTCGCCGAGGTCCACCTCGGAGGTCGGACCCTCAGGGAGCCGTCCGAACTGTGCGAAGTGGCGTGCCATCGCCTCAAGGCGCGCCGACTCGGCGTCGAGGACCTCGACCGTCTCGCGCAGCTCAGGGGCCACTTTCTGCCGCAGGGTGGCCACGGCAAAGCGGATCGGCGTGAGCGGATTCTTCAGCTCGTGCGCTACCTGACGCGCGGACTCGCGAAAGGCGCTCAGGCGTTCGGCTTCGATCGCCGAGCGTCTCCCGGTTTCGATGTCCGCTTCCATTTGGCGCATCCGATCGCGCAGCACCTCGAACTCGGGGGCGCCTTTCGATTCAGACAGCTGCGGGAGTGGCAGTCGATCGCCCTTGGCGATGCGATCGGTCCAGCCCACGAGTTCCAGTAGCGGACGCGAGAGCTGACGGCTCAGGTGGCCCGCCACCCGCGACGCGATGAAGCTCACGGCGAGCGTCAGCAGCAGGCCCACGACGAGAAAGAGTACGGCAGCCCGCTGGGAGAGATACGAGAATCGGCGTGCCTGCACTCGGGACTCGCCCAGCAGTTGCTCGTGGTCGATCAGCGCCCTGCGAGCCTCAGCGGAGCCAGGTGCCTCGCGCGCGAGCCGCGCGGCGCGCGATCCGCTCTCGGCAATCTGCTCCCACGCGGCCGCGCCACTCATCTGCGGAAGCATTCGCGCCGCGAGCCCGCTCCACGCCAGCGTCAGCACGATGGCGGGCACGAAGGCGAAGAGCGCGAGGATCGCGAAGAGCCGGGTGCGGAAACGCGGCTTGGGCACCCCACAAGTTTAGGTGACGTGGGGCCCCGGCGCAGGGTCGTGCACCGGGTCGTGCACCGGGTCGTGCACCGGCCGGCCGGACGACTCAAGTGTCGCCCCCACTGCCATTTGGCCTCGCTCTCATTAGTATTCACGTCGGGACGCGCTCGGCGCGTCGATGATCCACCGCCTCGGGCGAGACCATCGGCACTTCGAGCCCGCGCTCCCCCAGCGGGCGAGCCGTCCGCGCCAGAGGCGTCCTCCGGTGGCCCATGTACCTACTTGTGGCCCGGATGAGTTTGTGAGCGCGTTCACTCGGACCACATCGGTCGCTCCCGCCGGAACTCCACCGGCGAATAGCCAGGAAACAGATGCACCCACGTTCCGCTTCACCCGCTGTCGCGCGCCCCATCCGCGGCGCGGTGGCTCCCCTTCATCGGGGTCCGCAGGCCAGTGTGCTTGGTGGTACCTCCGCCCACGCACCCAACGCTGCACTGCTCATCGATTTTGACAACGTCACGATGGGCATCCGCTCCGATCTCCAGACGGAGCTCCGCAACCTGCTCAGCAGCGCCATCATCTCCGGCAAGGTCGCGGTCCAGCGCGCCTACGCCGACTGGCGCCGCTACCCCCAGTACATCGTCCCGCTCAGCGAGTCGTCGATTGACCTCATCTTCGCCCCGGCCTACGGGTCGTCGAAGAAGAACGCGACCGACATTCGCCTCGCCGTGGACGCGATCGAACTCATCTTTACCCGCCCTGAGATCGGGACGTTCATCCTGCTCTCCGGCGATTCCGATTTCTCGTCGCTCGTGCTCAAGCTCAAGGAGTACGGCAAGTACGTGATCGGCGTCGGCATCCGCGAGTCGTCGAGCGATCTCCTCGTGCAGAACTGCGACGAGTATTACTCGTACAACGCCCTCGCTGGCCTCGTGAAGAATGGCGATGAGACGAGCACCAAGAAGTGGGATCCCTGGGAGCTCGTAACCGAGGCGATCGGCCGGATGCAGAAGAACGGCGACGTCATGCGCGCCGACCGTCTGAAGCAGGTGATGCAGGAAATCGACGCGACCTTCGACGAGAAGGAT
Organism: Gemmatimonas sp.; assembly: GCA_043736095.1. Lineage (GTDB taxonomy): Bacteria > Gemmatimonadota > Gemmatimonadetes > Gemmatimonadales > Gemmatimonadaceae > Pseudogemmatithrix. The sequence goes on along the minus strand of JAYTDH010000395.1, from coordinate 1,967 downwards.
CTCGGGATGTCGAAGTTCTCGCGCTTCTGCATGGAGGCCGCGCAGAAGGGGCTCATCCATGTGGCGAAGCTCGATAACGGCCAGCTCGAGGTTGGCACGCCGCGCAAGAATGGTGAGGCGGCCGTCGCCGCTGCTCCGGCGCCGCGCGCCGACGGCGCTGACGAGAGCGAAGGACGTCGCCGCGGCCGTCGTGGCCGTGGCCGTGGTCGCGGACGCGAGCGTGAAGATCGTCCCGCGCAGACCACCGGCGAGATTGTAGAAGTGGAAGGTGAGGTCGCCGCAACACCGGCTCCGCAGGCGGAACGTGCTGCGCGTCCCGAGCGCGTGCCGCGCCCGGATCGTGTACCGCGTCCCGAGCGTCATCCGCGCCCGGATCGTGCGGCAGTAGCGCCCGCCGCCCCAGTGGTGGACGAATCAATCGGCGCGAGCGGTATCCGCCTGACGCGTGATGAGGCCTTTGGCCTCGTGCGCGATGCCGTGGCCGCTGTTGCCACGGGCGACAATCCGGTCCCGAGCGAGACGGTGCGCGCCAAGTCGTTCGCGCTCCTTGGGCGCGACTCTGAGTCGCTCTCGGCGCGCAACTTCGCGCGCATCCTGAAGGACGCGCACGACGCTGGGTTGCTCGATCTCCGCAAGCGTGGGGAAGCCTTTGAGGTGACCGCCGTCTCTGGCGCACCGAGCATCGCTGATCAGCTCGCCATCGCCGAGGCCGCGCATACGCCGGTTGCGGCGCCGAGCGCGCCTGCTCCGCGTGGCATGGGCGTACGCGGTGCGCCGGGTCGTGGTGGACGTGTGGCTGCGAAGCCGACGCTCCCCTCTGGCCTGCTCTTGCTCGGCATGGTCGAAGAGCCCACGCCGGTTGTGGAGCCTGTGGCGAGTGACGATGCGGAGTCGAAGCCGGCGAAGGCGGCCAAGAAGGTCGCCAAGCCAGCCGCATCCAAGAAGGCGGCGGCGAAGAGCCCGGCCGCGAAGCCTGCCGCTGCCAAGAAGCCGGCAGCGAAGAAGAAGGCTGCGAAGTAAGGCGGCGTGCAGTGCGCGCGGGCCGTGGTGAGCGGCTCAGTCGCTAGGGCCGTACACTCCGTGCGCCACCAACGGGCAGCGACGCATCTCGGCTCCACTCATCGAACGATCCATCGTAGAGCGTGACGTCGCGACCGAGCGCGCGCAGCGTCAGATACATCCACGACGCCTGAAGTCCGATATGACAGTACGTCGTGAGCGGATCCGCAGCGCCAATCCCCGCCGCGGCAACAATCTGCTCGAGTTCGGCGCGCGGCTTGAACTTGCCGTCCGCCGTGACGACTGAGTTGAACGGCAGATTCACCGCGCCTGGAATGCGCCCACCGCGCGGCATCCCGTTGTCGCGCTCGTCGTTGTAAAACTCCGCCAAGCGAGCGTCCACCATCCGGCGCCCGAGCCCCGCGACGGACGCCCGCACCGAATCCTTGGTCGCGAGCTCCGCGCCGCTCGGACGAATGCTCACGTTCCCCTCGACAGCAATGAGCTTTCCTGAGCCGGTCGCGATATAGCGCCCAGTCGACTGCCACGCCGGGTACCCGCCGTCGAGGACCGCGACGCGATCGCGCAGCCCTGCCCACTCGAGCGTAAAGAACGTACGTCCGGCGCGCGCAAAGTTCGTCGGCACGTCGAACACGATTACGACTTTGGAATCCGCGCGCACACCCTTCGCGCGCAGCGCACGCTCCAGCGCGGCCGGCTCTGGGAGCTCCATGCGCAGTCCACCATCAATCCCGGGCGCAATCACCTCGGCGTCGAAGTCCAACCGCACCGCGCCGGGGATGTGCCCGCGCGCGAATGATTCGGCGTTCCCGAGTTGCAGGATTACCACGTCCGGACGACCGATCCAATCGGCGAGCCAAGTCACGGTCACGACCGGCGGCATCGCGGCGCTGGCCGGCGCGGTGCTCTGCTGGGCGGATAACCCCGATCCGACGAGACTCACCAGC
>JAYTDH010000394.1:0-6873 GCA_043736095.1 Gemmatimonas sp. | reverse complement strand
ACGATCACCACGTCGTTGTCCGGTGCCACACGGCGCACGGCACTCTTGATCTCATCGGTGATATGCGGGATCACCTGCACCGTGGAGCCGAGATACTCGCCACGTCGCTCCTTGGTGATCACGTTGGAGTAGATACGCCCCGTCGTGATGTTGTTCGCCTGCGTCAGCGATCGATCGAGGAACCGCTCGTAGTGCCCGAGATCCAAATCCGTCTCCGCGCCGTCATCGGTGACGAACACTTCACCGTGCTGGAACGGGGACATCGTCCCGGGATCCACATTGAGGTATGGATCGAGCTTCATCATCGTCACACGCAGCCCGCGCTCCACGAGCAACCGCCCGAGCGATGCGGCCGCAATGCCCTTTCCGAGCGACGAGACGACGCCGCCGGTCACGAAGATGTACTTGGGGCTGCTATGGGGTGTCGTCGGATTCATCACGGGGTACCGGCATTGAGGGACGTCCAGTGGGCATTGGCGCGGACGAGATCGTCCTCGGTGTTCACTTCGCCCCAACTCGGGGCCTCCACAATCGCGACACCCATCGCTAATCCATCGGCGAGGGCGCGCAACTGCTCCAACTTTTCGATCAGCTCCAACGGGTGCGGCGGGAGCGAAACCCACCGCTCCAGGGCCTCGCGACGCGCTGCGTAGATCCCCATATGCTGCAGGACGAGCGCCTCCAGTAGTCCAGCGTCGGCCTGGTCGCGCAGGAACGGAATCGGCGCGCGCGAGAAGTACATCGCACGGCCGCTCAGATCGCAAACGACTTTCACGCAGTTCGGATCGTCCATAATCGAGAGACCACGTCGGCCGGCTGCCGTCCCAAGTGCGAAGCCGTGATGACGCACCATCGCGATAGATCCCGCCATCGCGTCGCCCCGCATGAAGGGCTCATCCCCCTGCACATTCACGATCACGTCGTGCTGCGCGAAATCCGGATGTCGCGCCACCTCGGCGACACGGTCGGTTCCCGAGATGTGCTGATCAGACGTGAGGATCGCTTCCCCGCCGGCCGCGCGGACGACCGCCGCAACCTCTTCGGCCTCGGTCGCGACCACCACGCGATCCGAGAGTTTGAGCGAGGTGACGCGCTCCATCACGCGGACCACGAGCGGGGCGCCGCCGAGGAGTCGGAGCGGCTTGCGGGGGAGCCGAGTAGCCCCGAGTCGAGCGGGGATAACAGCCAGAGTGCTCACGTGAGCACCATCCGGCGAGCGGAGGCAGATGCAAAATCCACGCCAAGGGAATCTAAGAGCGCGGCAGGGAGCAACAAGAGGGTATCACAAATCTGCCAACACTCACGTTCTCAACTTACCACGCTCCCTTTCGATCGCCCGTCGATTACATCGGAAACCCCGGCTCTACACGGAACCGGACCGCCTGGGGGACGTCGAGGGAGTCAGTTTGCACCCCCCAGACGAGGTTGCCGCGGGCCCCGAGGATCTGCGTGCGGGGTGGTGGCGCAACGCGGCCGAGCAGCCGCCCATCAGGGGTGAAGACATCGTAGAGTTCGGGCTCGCGGGTCGTCATACGAATCGGGGGGTTCGGCCCTGGCTCAACAGGCGCGAGCTCTGCGACGGGAATCGACTCCCCCGCGGTGTAGACGCGAACCCAGATGCGGCCGTCGGCACCGATGCGGAAGCCTTGGTACGCTGGTTTGGTGGCGGGGATATCAGGGCCGGTCCAAGTCCACGCTGGGTTCACCCGGCGCATCACGCGGGTGATTTGCGCGCGCCGCTCCTGCGACTCCGTGGCCGAAATGGAGACCGGCGCGTACTCTCGCTCGATCCTCACGGGCTTCGCCGCAGCTGGGAGGATGTACAACACGTACTCTCGGCCGGGGCCGGAGACGAGCGTGCCGGACGGAAGGATCGTAGTCTCGGCGCCACCGCCCCACGGGAGGCCATACGTCGTGGATGATCCACCATCGGCGGATTCGGCACTGAGGAAGCCCGGTTCCGTTCCCCAGTTTGGGAAGACAAGGGTGTCGAGCACCACGCCGGCAGTATCGACCTTGATGAAACCCGCTTTGTCGATCCGACTCGCGGTGCCCCCGCGTTCGAGCATCGTCCAGGCGTAGAGGTACCCCGCCGTATCCGTCCGGAGGCCATCCTGGAGGAACCACCCAGTCATGGTCGCCCGGACCATCCCGACGTATTCGCCGGCGGGCGAGTAGCGGTTGAGTCGCCCGCCCTGGGCGTCCCAGAAGATCCAGTCGCCTGATGGGAGCGCGGCGATGCCGTTCAGGTGGCCATGCTCGCCGGGGCCTCCGCCCTTCGCCCCGACGCGGCGCACGAAGGCGCCTGTAGAGTCGAACATCAGCGCGGCCTGCTCTTGGCCATCGTACACGAGGAGGCCGCCAGCCGGGGTGCCGAGCACGATGTCGAGCGAACCGAACACCGCCTCGCCTTCGCCATCCGCGGCGCCGACGCGAAGTTCTGGAACCAGCGAGCGCACGAGGCGCGGGGGGATCTCGCCGGCGATCCGGACCTGGATGGTGTCGCCCGTTGAATCGACCGTGGTGGTCCACGGGGTGTCGTTCTCGACGGTTGTGGATTGCTCGCCACCACAGGCCCCGAGTGCACACGCTCCCACGAGCGCGATCAGGCTCCGCTTGATCACGTGAGAACCCCCGCCATCTGCAGAAAGTTCTCGAGCATCCGCTTGCCGTATGCCGTCCCAATGCTCTCGGGATGAAACTGCACGCCCACCACCGGATGCGTGCGATGCTTCAGCGCGTGGATCTCGGTCGGATCGTCCGATGCGGTCGCAGTAATGTCGAGCACACTCGGGAAGTCCGAGTGACGCACCACGAGCGAGTGGTAGCGCATCACCTCCACCGGCGACGGAATCCCGTCGAAGAGTGCGGTCCTATCGTGCAGCACCGAGGACGTCTTACCATGCATCACGCCGCGCGGCGCACGGATGACCGTACCACCATACGCTTCGCCGATTGCTTGATGGCCGAGGCAAACGCCAAGGATTGGCGTCGCTGCGCCGAAGCGCTTGATGACAGGAATCGTCACGCCCGCGTCAATAGGCCTGCCGGGGCCGGGCCCGAGAACGATAGCGCGCGGATCCATTGCGGCGATGCCGTCGAGCGTGATTGTGTCGTTCCGGACGACGTACGGATCCGCCCCCAACTCGCCGAAGTACTGGACGAGATTGAAGGTGAACGAGTCGTAGTTGTCGATGACGAGGAGCATGGGGTCACCCGCGCGGATGGAACTGTTTGTGCACCTGTCGCAGGTGCTCGCGATCGATATGCGTGTACAGCTGCGTGGTGGAGATGTCGGAGTGCCCGAGCATCTCCTGCACGGCGCGCAGATCCGCGCCCCCTTCTAAAAGATGCGTCGCGAAGCTGTGCCGCAATGTGTGCGGAGTGACCGGCTTCGAGAGCCCCGCCATTTCGACGTACTTCTTCAGGAGCGTCCACGCGGTCATGCGGCGGAGCGGTGCGCCCTTTGAGTTGAGGAACAGCTTTCCTTCGCCCTTCCCCTTCTCCAACCGCGGTCTCAACTCGCGGAGATAAATCGCCACGGCCCCCGCCGCCTTCCGGCCGATCGGGACGATGCGCTCCTTCCCGCCCTTGCCGAACACCCGCACCACGAGTTCATCGAGCAAGACATCCTTCACGCCAATCGAGCACCACTCGCTCACGCGTAAGCCCGCGCCGTACGCCAACTCCATCAGCGCGCGATCGCGGAACGCCAACGGCTCATCAAGGGAGATGGTGCCGATTAACTGCTCGATCTCCGCCACGCTGAGGACGTCCGGAAGGGTGCGGTATCCGCGTGGGGTCTCGAGCTTCTCGCTCGGATCGCTCGTCACCACGCCCTCCGCGAGCAGAAATCGATACCAGGTGCGGATGGCCGAAATGCGCCGTCGGATCGTCGCCGCGGACATCCCCTGATCCTTCTGCGCATAGACGAACTCGCGAAGATGCGAGGCGTTCAGTGCGTGCACACCGGGGACCCGATGGCGCTCCACCGCCCATCCGCCGAGCAACTGAAGGTCACGCAGATAGGCCTCGCGCGTGCGCGGACTCGCCCCCTGCTCAAGGTCGAGGAACTCGGCGAAGCGCTCAAGCAGAAAGCGCCGATGAATGACGTCCGCGGCGACTGGGCTCACGGATTAGAATCTACGCGCAGATCGCCACCCAACTCAGCCCGATGTCCGTGCGCGGCGTCGCCGCCAGAGCCACCAGCCGCCGAGTCCCAGAACCAGTACGAGCGCGCCCGCCCCCACTCCGGCGTCCTTCGCGAACGCGGTCAGTGCGGCGCGTACTGAATCCCAGTCGCTGCCGACCTTGAACGCGATCCAGGTGATTGCCCCATACCAGATGGAGCACGCCACCAACAGGATGAGCGTGAACTCCCACAGCGGCACTCGCATGGCGCCCGCTGCGGCTGGCGCCATCGCACGCACGCCAGGAATGAAGCGACTCAGGAAGAGCGAAATCCACCCGTACTTCCGATACGCTTCCTCGATCCAGTGCTCGCGGCGTTCGGCTCGCTCCTCGGACTTCTTGAGCCCCAGCCCACCGAACTGATGCGAAAGCCAGTCGGCGCCATAGCGCCGTCCGAGGTACCAGGGCACAATATTCCCGATGACACTGCCGAGCACGACAAAAAGTGTGGTCGGGAACCAGAGGCCACCGCCGCGTGCGGAGAGGAACCCTAGAAACGCAACGGCCGCATCCCCAGGGACGAAGGCGATCACGCCCTCGCTAAACGATGCGGCAAATACGAGGCCGTAGAGTTCTTCCGGTGTGAGCTGCGTGAGCCAGCCGAGAATCGGCTTGAGGAACTCAGGCAACGCGCACGAGCGTGGCGACCGCGATGCACGCGATGCCTTCGCCTCGACCAATCCATCCCATGCTCTCGTTCGTCTTTCCCTTCACCATCACTTCGGTAGCCGCGATCCCGAGCGCCGCGGCGAGCTTGTCGCGCATCATGCCGCGATGGGGCCCGATCTTCGGTACTTCGGCGATCACGGTGATGTCGCACTGCGCGGCCATCCAGCCCGCCGCGCGCACTCGCGCTACCGCGCGCGTGAGCATCTCAATGCTGTCGCGCCCCGCATTCTCCGATTTCGTGTCGGGAAACATCTCCCCGATATCGCCGAGCCCTGAGCCTCCGAGGATCGCGTCGGTGAGCGCGTGACAGACGGCGTCCGCATCGCTGTGCCCCGTGCATCGCACCGGCGCGGGAATCAACACGCCGGCCAGGAGTACGCCGTGACCCTCAGCGAATCGATGCGAGTCGTAGCCGATACCGACGCGTACCGGGAGTGCGCTGCTGCTCACGCGGCTACCGTGGAGGGAGTGGGCTCGATCAGCGTGTAGTCCTGCCGACGACGACGCGGCTCGAAGCCGGCCTCACGAATGAGCATCTCCATCTCAGCGGTCGAGGTGCGATGCGTGGTGTTGGCCGCGGAAACCACGTTCTCCTCGAGCATCAGGGAGCCGAAATCGTTGCAGCCGTAATGGAGCGCCGTTTGGCCGACCTTCATTCCCATCGTGACCCAACTCGCTTGGATGTTCGGGATGTTGTCGAGCACAGTCCGTGCGAACGCCGTCGTGCGGAGATACTCCACGGCGTCGGTCTTTTGCATATGCGACATCGTCGGCGTGTTCTCGGGCTGCAGCGGCCAGCAGATGAATGCCGTGAAGCCGTTGGTGCGCGACTGTACTTCTTTCAGCCGCAGCAAATGCTCGACGCGCTCGGCATTCGTCTCGCCGATGCCGTACATCATTGTGCAGGAGGACTTGAGCCCCTCACCGTGGGCAATCTCCATCACCTCAAGCCAGCGATCGGCGCCGGCCTTCTTCTTGGCGACGTTATCGCGCACGCGTTGCACGAGGATCTCGCCACCGCCGCCGGGAATTGAATCAAGCCCCGCCTTCACGAGTTCTTGAATCACCGTGCGCGCATCCATCTTGTAGAGCGTGGCCCAGAAATCCACCTCGCTCGGACTGAATCCGTGCACGTGGATTGGATGATTCCGCTTGATGTACTTGAGAAGCTCGAGATACCACTCGAACGGGATGTAAGGGTTGTGGCCACCCTGAATGAGAATTTGCACGCCGCCGAGGGCCTTCACCTCGTCGATTTTGGCGCCGATCTGCTCGTAGCTCAGCGTCCAGCCCTCACTATCCTTGGGCCGACGATAAAACGCGCAGAAGCCGCAATCGGCCACGCAGACGTTCGTGTAGTTGATGTTGCGGTCCACGATGTACGTGACCACGGGGTCCGGATGCAGCCTCCGACGCATCGCGTCGGCCGCTGCGCCGAGCTCGAGGAGTGGCGTTTGTTCGTAGAAGGCGAGGAGGTCGGAGGCTTCGGACATTGGGCTCTTATGACTGCAGTTGTGAGTTGTACGTTGTGAGTTGAAAGGGGACAGCAACAACACAGACAACTGCATGCAAACTAAACCCGCCAGCTGCTCAGCGCGTTCCGGTGCTCACTGCCGGGAGGAATGCCAGCTTCCCCTTCGGTACCCGGCCGGCGAGTGCAAGGCGCCGGAGGAACTCGGTGAGCCCCTCGAGGTCCGGGAGATTCAGGCGCCAGTCGAGGCCGTCGAAGTACTGGCGACACTCGCGCTGTGAGACTCCGGTAGCGCGCGAGGCCTGCGCCGCTAACTCATCGAGGTGCAACATCCCCCAGTCGCGCGACGCAATCAGCGCGCTGTGAACCCTGAGCGCGGCGGCGACCGGAGTCGTACGCTGGGCCACCCAGACCGCGAAGACGAATGGCAAGCCGGTCCATCGCTTCCACTCCTCGCCGAGATCGTACACATAGGGATATCGTGGACCATGCCCCTCCGCCACGGGGTGCCCAGCGCTCTGCAGCATCAGGGCGGCGTCACC
>JAYTDH010000393.1:0-4109 GCA_043736095.1 Gemmatimonas sp. | reverse complement strand
CTGATCCAGCCCCGATCCTGCTGCACCATCCACAGCGCAGGAAGGAGTCCCGCCCGCTTCTCGGGATATCGCGTGATGAGGTCCGCAAGCTCCGTGCTCCGCGCCGACCCGGCTGTGAAGACCGGCACATATGGCGCGTGATTGTGCGGCGCAGCGCCGGCGTGTGCCGGCGCAGAGGGTCCGTGGCTCATCGGTCGATCTCCCCCATCACGATGTCGATGGAAGCATTGATCGCAATCACGTCCGACAATAGATGGCCTTCGACCATCTTGGGGATCGCCGAGAGATTCACGAAGCTCGGCGGACGGATGCGCCAACGCGCGGGCTTCGCCGTACCATCGGACACGAAGTAGTAGCCCTTCTCGCCCTTCGGGCTCTCAATCGGCACATAAGTCTCGCCAATCGGAGGACGCGGGCCTTCCATCACGAGCTTGAAGTGATGGATCATCGATTCCATCTCGCTTGTCGCCTTGTGCTTTGCGGGGAGGATGACGCGCGGGTCATCCACATTCACGGGGCCATCGGGAAGGCGCTTCAGCGCCTGATCGAGAATGCGCACCGACTGCCGCAACTCTTCCTGCCGGACGAGGAAGCGATCGTACACATCGCCATTCGTGCCGACCGGCACATCAAAGTCGTAGGTCTCGTAGTCGAGATACGGGAAGTCCTTGCGAACATCATACGCCACACCTGACGCACGCAGCATGGGGCCCGAGAGCCCGTAGTTCAGCGCTTCGTCGGGTGACATCACGCCGAGCCCGACCGTGCGGCCGACCCAAATCGCGTTCTTGTTTAGCATCCGCTGGCATTCATCGAGCGTCTTCGGGAAGGTGTCGATGAAGTGACGGAGTTGATCCGTCCACCCATCAGGCACGTCGGCAATCATCCCGCCGATGCGCGTCCCCGACGTCGTGAGGCGAGCGCCAGTCCACCGCTCCAGCAAGTGGTAGACATTCTCGCGCTCTTGGAAGCTCCACAAGAAGGGCGTGAAGGCGCCGATATCGATGCACGTAGTGCCCAACCAGACCAGGTGCGAGATAATTCGCGAGAGTTCGGCCGCAATCACCCGAAGCACCGTGCAGCGCTCCGTAATCTCGATGCCGAACAACCGCTCCGCGCCCAGCGCGAAGGCGACGTTGTTGCCCATCGAGTTTAGATAATCCTCGCGATCGGTCCACGGAATGATCTGGTTGTACTGGCGATACTCGCCGATCTTCTCGAAGCCGCAGTGCAGGTAGCCGACGTGCGGAATGCACCGCACAACCGTCTCGCCATCGAGCTCGAGCACCAAGCGGAGCACGCCGTGCGTTGCCGGATGCTGCGGCCCGATGTTGATGAGCATGTGCTCACCCTCGAGCTCAGGCTCCATGGCCTGCGACGGCGTGGTCAGCCCTTCGGCGCCGAGCGGGATCCGCTGTGGCTTGCCGTCGGCGGTGAGCCCGCTGGTGGAGAGCGCGACCTCGAGGGTGCGCTTATCGGTAACAGTGGCCATCAGCCCCTATTCTCCCGTCTTCTCGCCGTCGGTGAGCCGTTTGCGCATCTCAGAGGGCAGATCCTCGAACGCATCGGCGATCGAGAGTTCTTCCATCGAGTAGCGCGCTTCCGGGTTCGCCGCGAGCGCCTGCGTGAGCTGCTCCGAACGCGAGAACCGACCGCGCATCGGGAAATCCTTCCGCAGCGGAAATCCTTCCCTGTATTGCTCCCACATCAGGATGCGACGCAGGTCGGGATGACCCACGAACCGGATCCCGAACATGTCGTAGCACTCGCGCTCTAACCAATCCGCGCCCTTCCACACCGGCCACACGCTCGGGACCTCAAGCGGCGTCTTCCCATCCTTGGGGATCTCCGCCTTGATGCGAAGAAAACGACGGAACTTGAGTGAGCGCACGTGCCAAACAACTTCGAGCGGACGCATCGCATCGCGATGCTCCACCGCGGTGACGTCCGACAGGTACTCGTAGGACTGCGTGGAATCGCTCTGCAGCCAGGCGCAGACCTCGGCAACCTTCAGGCGCTCCACGTAGACGGTCGTCTCGTTCCACGTCACGTCAGCGCGGCCAATCGCGGCACCAAACTGCGCGCGCAGCGCGTCCACCGACGGATTCATCGCGCCGCCCTTGTGCGGGACGTTCTTGGGCGTGGCGGGCACATCGCCGGGCTGCCCGGGATGCACGATCTCGAATGCGGGTTCGGCGTAGCTCAGCTGCAGGTCGCTCACGGAGCCGACCGCATCTGATGCACCGAATTCCCGAACGGCTCCGACAGCTCGTCGATGCGCGACGGTGAGATGTAGAGCTGCGACGTGGGATCGGGCATCATCTCGTCGCGGAGCGCCGTGTTGGACATCCGCTCTTCCATCACCTTCTTCTGCAGCATCATGATGCCGTAGATGAGGCCTTCCGGACGCGGCGGGCATCCCGGCACGTAGACGTCTACCGGGATGATGGTGTCGATGCCCTGCACCACCGCGTACGAATCAAACATGCCACCGGTCGATGCGCAGGCGCCCATCGAAATCACCCACTTGGGCTGCCCCATCTGCTGGTAAATGCGGCGGATGACCGGCGCGAGTTTGAACGGAACGCGACCAGCGCAGATCAGCACATCGGCCTGACGGGGCGAGAAGCTCATCCGCTCCATGCCGAACCGCGCGAGATCGAAGTGCGACGCAGCGGAGGCCATAAACTCGATTGCGCAACAGGCCGTGCCGAACGGCATCGGCCAGAGCGAGTTGGCGCGGCCCCAGTTCACGAGAAAATCGAGACGCGTAGTAATCCATCCTTCCTGCGTCTCCGGATTCCACGAGACGGCCGTGGCCGGATCAGGACGCGGAGTCAATCCCATTGCAGGGCTCCCTTCTTCCAGATGTAGAGATAGCCAGCGACGAGAATGACGACGAACACCAGCATCTCGCCAAGGCCGAAAAATGAGAGCGCGCCCGGCGGGCACACCCCGCCCACGAGCGGCAGCGAACACGAGAGCTGCTGATAGTACGCGGCCCAAGGGATCATGAACACTGTTTCGATATCGAACACGATGAACAGCATCGCCACCATGTAGAACTTGACAGAAAATCGTTCGCGCGCGTCGCCAAGAACGGGCATGCCTGACTCATACGCTTCTTGCTTCACCGGCGTGGGGCGCGCGCGGGTGACGAGCGTGGACAGCCCGATAATCATGACCGCGTTCACGGCCACGAAACCGAGCAGGAGTAGGACTGGGAGGTACGTGCGGTCCATTATGGTGGGATGGGTTCGCGCGTTGCTTCGTGAAATATTTCACGAACTTCAGAATGGGGGTGAAACTAGCCGCGCGCTGTGAGCGAAGCAACACCAATGAACCACGTGGGTACGACTGCCATCTCCGAATCCGCTACCTCCCTCGCCCCGAGTCCCTCATGCCCCGCCTGACCGCTCGCGTGCTGCCCCTCTTTGCCGCCGCGCTCGCCCTCTCCATTCCGAGCCTGCTGACCGCGCAAGCCTGTCTGGGGAACCCCTCCTTCGCAACCAATCATCTCCAGTTCGGCGCCGGCGCCGACGCGACAAAGGAAGCGACGACCTTTGGCGCCGATTTTACGGCTGGATCGGAGTCAGTGTTCGGCACCGTCGGAGTGGGGGGCGCGACCTTCGATGGCGTTGACGGGAGTTCCGTTCTCGCGCGCGCGGCGATCGGCTTTCAGGTGCCGCTCAGCGTCGCCACAGCGCAGATCTGCCCGGTCGTGAGCGCCCAGTATGGCTTCGGGCCCAACGACTTTGACGGCCTTGGCACGGATTTCAGCTCGCGCGGGTTCGGCTTCGGAATCTCGATCGGCGGCGAGGTCGTCAAGACCCAGACGGTCACGCTGGTGCCAGCGCTCTCATTCGGGTTCGTCTACGCGGCAGGGATCTACGATGGGCTGCTCGGTCAGACGAAGTCCACTGATACCTACGCGACCGCTGGGCTGGCGCTTGGCCTCGTCGTGAGCGACAAACTTTCGGTGCGGCCGAGCGTGAGCTTCCCGATCGGGCTGGAGGGGTCGGAGCCGGTGTACGGGATCGGATTCGCGCTCAACTATGGTGGTCGGCGGTAGACCCGTCGGCGCTCGTGAGCGCTCGCAGGGCCGGCGG
>JAYTDH010000392.1:0-8190 GCA_043736095.1 Gemmatimonas sp. | reverse complement strand
TCCAGCACCGCGCGATGCTGCGCACAATCGGTTGGATCGCTGCATGAGGGCTGGGCCAGCACCCTCACCGCGCCCGGAACGAGCCATTGCGCTGGAAATCGGCTGGTCCAACGTGCGTCCGTCCGGTTTGCCAGAGGAAAGGCGGCCGAAACATTGCTAGAGAGCACGAGTAAGCCCGGGGCGGCACCCGCGCCTGCAAGGAATGGCGCAAAGGCCTCGACACTACGGTTCCGATACGGGCCTCGGGCCAGCGCATACGACACCACCAGCAGCGCCGCTGCGGCGGACGGGCTGCCGATCATTCGAAGCGCTGCCGAGTTGGCGACGGCAGACCATGTCAGGACAAGGATCAGGAACGCGGTCAGCGGAAGGAGCTGATAGTACCAGCCCTTGGCCTGCACCACGTAGGAGAGTGCGAATCCGAGTAGAATGGCGAGAAAGCGAAAGGCGACCTGGCGGTCCGCTCCGCTCCCGCTTCCTCGTAACACGATCATCGCCGCGACAGGCGCGAATAGGAGGACCGGCTGTCCAAGCGCTGCGAGGACTCCCGAACCGAAACGGCCGTAGGTCAGGAGTCCGAGCGGGACAATACTGGTGAAATAGAGGGGGAAGGCGAGCCAGGCAAACGCGAGGTAGCCGAGCCCGACAGTCACCACGGCGAAATTCGCCGGCGTGAGGAGCGCGCGAAGGCTGCGCTGTTGCAGGGCAACGGCAAGACCGAGAAGCGCCGGCGCGGCAAGAAAATGGGGCTTGAGGGCAAAACCAATCGCAGCGGCGCTGCCGAGTGCGATGGCGCCGGCCATCGTGGCACGGACTCCCTTTGGCGACATCACCACCAGCAGGAAGTAGGGCATCGTCAAGATCACCATGAGATGCTCGCGTTGACCGAACGTATCGAGCGGCGCGACAAAGAGCGCGGCGGTGGCACCCAAGAGTATGCCGCGCCGAACACGCGGGGTGAGAGCCTCGGCATCTCGCAACAGGCGCTGTACCACAAGCAGCGCGCCGCCGCATAACAACACGACGTAGAGAACGAATCCAATCGAATCGGTCGTCCCGAGAGCATCCGAGAACCACAGCCCCGGCACAGTCAAGAAGACCGAGAGCGGAGGATTAATCTCCATGATGCCCGAGTACAGTTCCACCCCACCAAGCCAACGGCGCGTGGCGATTAAATACCAGCTGGAATCATGGTTGAGCATCAACTGTGCGTAGACAAGACTCGCGGCGGCAGTCGCAACACCAATGAGTGCTGTGGGCACGGAGTCCTTGCGCGCAGTCTCGCTGTCGTGTTCCGTCGGAGAGTTGACACGCGCGAACAGCAGCGCCGCCACCGACGCGACGGCGATCACCGCTGCCTGTAGCAGGGGCGCAGCGCCTATGCTCATCTCGGCGCTCTGACGACCGCGAACAACGACAGCCCAAACGGAACAGGTACACGGCCGACCCAGTGGCGCTCCGAGGAGAAGACCGCGGAGAGCATCGTGTTGAGACTGCGCGCAGGCATCTGGTCAGTGGCCTCTTGAGTGCCCATCAATCCGTGGAGGCCGCGGTGCACCGCGGCGAGCGGGAATAGCACTGTGTTGAAATACCCGACATTCACCGCGTGCAAGCCGGCGGCGGCAATCGCGCGCTTGAGGGAACCCGCGGTATAGCGCCGAAAGTGGTGATGGGTCCTGTCGTGCGACGACCACAGCCACGGCATGGCCGGTACGGTAATCAGTAGCGTGCCGTCAGCCCTGAGCTTTCGACCGAGCGTAGCGAGTGCGGGGACATCGTCCGCGACATGCTCAAGGACGTCAAAGAGGCCGACGAGATCGTACGTGTTGTCGGGCTCCGCGACCTCGTCGGGCAGGGCCCCAAGGCTCACCGGAAATCCGCCGCTTGCCGCCAGCCGCCGCGCCTCGGGATCGGATTCGAAGCCCTCGATCCGACCATAGCGCGATAGCAGTGTGAGATTGCCGCCGGTACCGCACCCCGCTTCAAGGATGCGGGCATCCGGGCCGAGCTTGACTTCGCGCTCAATCAACGCGCGAATGATTTCCCGGCGGCCGACGAACCACCAGTGCACCTGCTCCTGGGCGGCCATACGGTCAAAAACAGCGCGATCCATAAACCTGAACTCCGCGGGACGGGCTAGAAGCCCAAGGTGGATTGGACCACATAGAGCGGACGACCTCGTACTTCTTTCGCGATCCGCCCCACATACTCGCCCATAATACCGAGCGCGAGCATGTTCAGCCCGCCCATGAAGAGCACCACCGTCAGCATCGACGCATAGCCCGGCGAGTCCACCCCGAACATGACGGTGTGGATGACGATAAAAGCAGCGTAGGCGAAGGCGCCAATCGCGGTGAACGCTCCCAGGTAAGTCCAGATGCGCAGGGGCGCCGTGGTCGAGGCGGTGAGGCCGTCGAGCGCGAAGTTCCACAGGCGCCAGTACTTCCACTTGGTGGTGCCTGCAGAACGCCGCTCGCGCGTGAACTCCACCGTCTCGCACGCGAATCCTGCCCAGGAGTACAGCGCCTTGTTGAAGCGGGAGCGCTCACTCAGGTTTCGCAGCACATCGACCACTTCGCGATCAAGCAACCGAAAATCCCCGACATTCTCGCGAATCGGCTGGTCCGCGAAGCGATTGTACAAA
Organism: Gemmatimonas sp.; assembly: GCA_043736095.1. Lineage (GTDB taxonomy): Bacteria > Gemmatimonadota > Gemmatimonadetes > Gemmatimonadales > Gemmatimonadaceae > Pseudogemmatithrix. The sequence goes on along the minus strand of JAYTDH010000392.1, from coordinate 5,546 downwards.
GTGTAAAACCAGTTCGCCGTCAAGCGCTTGTACCAGCTGTCCGACGCCCGGTCGGTCCGAACGGCCTCTACCGCCTTGGCACCGGCCAGCCACTTGACCACCATCGGTTCGATAAGCTCTGGTGGGTCCTGCAGATCGACGTCGATCGGGATGATCGCGTCGCCCGACGCATAGTTGAGACCGGCGGCAACGGCCGCTTCCTTTCCAAAATTGCGCGAGAGATTGACCAGTTTGATGCGCGCGTCGCGCCGCGACAGCGCCCCGAGGATCGCCGCCGTAGCGTCGGTGCTGCCGTCATTGACAAAGAGGATCTCCACGCTCGTCTCAGCCGAGACCAGCGCGGCGGCGCGCTCCACCACTGGCAACGTCCGATCGAGGAACGGGCGTATCGCTTCCTCCTCGTTGAACACTGGCACCACGAGCGAAATTTTCTGCGGCCGCGAGTGGATCATCGTTCACTTCTCGATGAATGAGGCCGCGCGCACGTCGAGGACTCCAGGGACCGCTGCTGCGGGAAGGTCTTCCCACACCACCACGAAGCGATCCTGCACCGCTTCAAGGCCGAGGGAGAGCCGACGTCCGCGCGCCGTCCATCGGCGCGCGTCTTCGCTTCCTCCCGAGTTCGGGGAGACGCCATATCGCTTCTCCACCATCCGCTCCATGAAATCACGGAACTGCGCGGCTTCGACCTGTGAATCCCACGCGGTCAGCCACGCGATGCCCGCGCCCGCCGTGGACTCGACAAGCTGATAGCGGTCGCCATCCCATCCCGCCGCGCCCGTGGCCGCTCCACCGACATCCTTCAAGTGTTCGTACAGAAAGAGGCGCGTCTCAAACTCGCCGAGGTTGTCCTCGTGAATGAGACGTCCGTTGCGCGGCGCGCCCAACGTGATGCGCGTCGGATAATCAGGGACGCTGTCGAGCAGCTTGTCCGGGTGGAGGATTTGCTCCGTGGACGCCGCCAGCGGCTCGAACGGCGCTTGCCCGGGACGCAGTCGCTTGAACTGTCGCGCGAACTCTGCGCCACTGATGTACGGGAACAGCAACGTCTCCTGAAGCAGCACCGGAGCCGCCGCAAACTTTGGCATCCCCGCCTGCTCGGTCCGAATCATCTCACGCACCTGGTCCCACCCACCAGGCAGTCGCATGCCGAAGTCAGAGCCTCCAAGCACCATCGACATCTGCTCGTACACGGCGTGCCCTTCCACCACCGACTGCAGCGCCACCTGTCGATCGTTGTCGCCCTTCAGGCCACGGGTCGAGTCGAGCGGGGAATACTGATCCTGCAACGCGTGCACGAGTTCATGACCAATCGTGACGCTCGTGATTTCCGGCTTCCCGCCCTCGACGACGTACAGCACCTTCGTCGCGGGGTCGTAGTAGCCAGCCACCTGCTCGGTGAGCAGATCCAGCAGAAAGGCACGGAGGTCGAGTGAATCGGGAATCATCCCCATCCGCTTGTAGGCCTGCTCGATGCCGGCAATCTCCAACGGCGACATCTGCTCGGCGAACTGGCGCTCGAGAAACTCGCGCACTTGGTCGCGATCGCGCAGCTCGAGCTTCGGCATGCTCTTGAAGGTCAAGCCAGACGACGCTTCGATGGCCGGAATCGCCCGACGGACTTCGGCACGGAAGGGACCCTCGTAGGGCGGCTCTTTGCCACCGCAGGCGAGCGTGAAGAGCAACAATCCAGCGCCAAGCAGAGGCAGACGACGATGCATGACGTTCAGTGAAGAGAGTGGGGCGAGACGCTACGCGACCAACGAGAAGTAGCGCGCAATGATGGCCTCGCCGAAAAGCAACGTGACGATTCCGGCAGGCGCAAGGAACACACCGAATGGAACGAGCGGGAGTTCGTACTCCTTCTCCCCGCGCGCCCGCGAGCGCAGCCAACCGATTGGGGCAACGAACAACAGAAAGACACCGGCGCCGATGCCCGCCGCCACAAATACGGTGAGAAAGCTCTGCTCGACGCCAACCATCGCGCCAATCATCGCCATCAGCGGTGCGTCGCCTTCACCCATCGCCTCACTGTAGTTGTAGTTGACCCGTTTCGATGGAGCCTTACTCTCCAGTCAGGAGAATCCATCGATGCCTCGATCCCGCAGTCAGTATCCCCCTGAATACCGCGCCAAGATCGTCGCGCTGGCCAAAGCCGGCCGGACGGTCGACGAGCTGGCGACGGAGTTCGAACCCTCTCATCAAACGATCCGGAACTGGATCGCGCAAGCCGCGGCCGATCGCGGCGAACGGCCCGGCGAGCTGACGAGCGCCGAGCGCACCGAGCTCACGCGTCTGCGGCGTGAGAACCGTCGCCTCCAACTGGAGCGCGACATCTTGGGAAAAGCCGCGGCCTGGTTCGCCCGGGAGACGGGCGTGATGAGGAGCACGCTGACCTTCTTGCCTTCGTGATGGAGTATGTGGACGGCGAGACGCTCACCGAGCGCGTCGCGCGCTCAGGAGCCTACGACCCTCAGGACTGTGCTCGACTACTCCAAGACACCGCCTGGGCACTCGGCTACGCCCACGCGCGCGGCATTGTGCATCGTGATGTAAAGCCCGACAACGTGATGATTGAGCGAGGCACAGGCCGCGCGCTCATCATGGACTTTGGCATCGCGCGACAAGAACGAGCCTCTGGTCTCACCGAAGTCGGACACTCGATTGGGACACCGCAGTTCATGAGCCCGGAGCAGGCGGCGGCCGAAACCGTCGATGGTCCTAGCGATCTCTACTCGCTCGGGTGCGTGGGCTACTTCGCCGCCACGGGGAAGCCGCCATTCGAGGGTGAGAGCGCGCACAAACTCCTGATGCAGCATCTCACGGTGACGGCGCCTGCGGTTACACTGGCGAGGGCCGAGTTCCCGAAGGGACTCAGCGCCGTGATCGCGACGGCGCTCCAGAAGGAGCCCGACGCGCGCTTCGCCAGTGGTGAAGCAATGGCCGACGCGATTGCCGCACTTAACCTCCGGGGGCGCGAGATTGCGCCGCTGCTTCGGCTGTTTCATCAACAAACGGCACAGTCGCTTCAGTCGCTGATCTTCCTCGCGGTGATTGCCTTCAGTTTCGCGCAACTGATGAGTGATCGTGACCCCCTTCTGCGCACCTTCACCGCGATGCTCTTCGTGATGGTGGTCGTGGCGACAATTCTTCAACTCTTCGAACGCGCCCGCTTCGTCGTGCGGCTCTTACAGATCAAAGACACCGGACACTGGCCGCATCGCTTCACGCGTGCCGTGCAGACGAGCGCACCGAGTTCCATCAGCGCCTGGTTGTGCGTCCACGTGTGCTTCCCCGTGCGCGGGAGAGTCGACTCAGCAATCGCCCAGATCGCTTTCTGATCGCGGGCACGCTTGGGATGCAGCTGCGGGGCGAAGACACGGGTGAGCACGCGCGCGACGTTCGTATCGACGAGGGAAGCGCGTCGCTCAAAAGCGAAGGTGGCGACGGCGCCCGCCGTGTACGCGCCGATGCCTGGGAGTTTTCGGAGATCAGCAGGATCGGACGGAAGTAACGGCGCCACCACAGAGTCTCCCTGCGTATCGCGCTCGTCCCCATCGCGATTGCCCGTATCGCGATCGTCCCCCCACGCGCGCGCACCCTCTCGCACGACTTTCACACTCAGCTTGTGCAAGTTCCGCGCGCGAGCGTAATAGCCAAGTCCCGCCCACTGCTCCAAGACCTGATGCTCCGGTGCGGCCGCAAGTGAATGAAGCGTGGGAAAGCGCTCAAGAAATCGTGTCCAGAAATCCAACACGCGACTCACCTGCGTCTGCTGGAGCATCAGTTCAGATACAAGAATCGCATAAGGATCGCGTGTCTTGCGCCACGGGAGATCGCGTGCGTTACGGCGATACCATGCACGAAGCTTCGTGCCGAAAATCTTGAGCGCGGCGGGATCAAGCCGCGGGGAGGCGACGCGCTTCACTTTCGCGCTCAGTGCGGATCCCAGCTCGGCACCGCGCCGAAGAGTCCGCCATCCACGATCAGTTCGCGCGCGAGCATCATCCCCAAAACAATGCTGAGCGCACCCGCGGCCATGCGCACTCCACTCTGCATCCGGCCGAGTTGACCCGACCCAACGCGCGCCTCGGCAATGCGCACGGGTGCCGCGAGCAACATCGTCACCGTCATCATCCCGAGGATCGTGCCGAGGCCGAACATTGTGAGATACACTGCGGCCGCGAGCGGCTCGCGAATGGTGGCGAGCACCAGCAGCGCAACGGCGGCGGATCCGGCCAGACCATGTACGACGCCAATCAGAAATGGCCGACTGAGCCGCACCTCGGTCGATTCATCGCGCGTGCGCAGGTTTGCGTAGCCGAGTCCGATCAACATAACGGCGACGCTGAACTCCAGAGCGAGACCGACCCGAGGCGGGATCACAAGTCGGAACGCAATGATGGCGCCGCCGAGGACGAGCAGGGTGATGGAATGTCCGATGCCCCACACGGCCCCGACGCGCGCGGCGCGAAGCATCGATTTCTCGCGCGCGACAATCGTCGTGACGGCGACGACATGATCCGCGTCGGTCGCGTGACGGAGCCCGAGGAGGGCGCCGAGCAGAACTGGGGTAATGGCGTCGGAGAGCACGGGGGGAATCTAACGGCTACGCTGCGCGCGCCGTGCTCAGCGCGTGGCGGCGACTCCGTATCGCTCGTCGAGCGCGCCGTAGTGCGCCACGAGCATCGCGTGCGAATCGCGAATCACGAGCGCGCGGAATTCACTGGGAAGTCGGCTCGCGAGATCCACTACCGCGTGCACGGTCGCCACGGAAACCATCGCGGCGGCGGCGCGCGCTCCCTCGGGCATGTTGGGATACCGCAGGGCGAGGAACTGCCCGACATGTCCGACCAGCGCCTGGTTGAGCGCGTCATAAATCGCCGGACAGTTCCGGTGCACGCTGTCGTGTACGGCGTCGAACGCGGGTGTGGCCTCAATGAAACTCACCTGCGCCTGCAGCACGCGATGGAACAACGCGTCGGCCGGGAGATGCACGAGTTCGAGCGGCATGGCCTCGCGATTGGTCTCAGCGACGATGTCCGCGTATCTGGCCCCCAGCGCCTCGACGATCGCTTCCTTGTTCGGGAAGAAGTGATACAGCGAGCCAACCGACGATTCCGCGCGGTCCGCAATCATCTGCATCGTCGCCCCCCCAACGCCGACCTCCACGAACACGGACTCGGCGGCATCAAGAATCTGCTCCACGCGCCGCTGGCCCCGCTCCTGCTGGGGTGCGCGCGTCGAGCGGTCGGGGAGCGGGGTCTGAGTGGGGGTCGCCATACGGGGATAAGAATAGAGGGTAACGTCTAGTATTGACAAGTAGTGGAAACCCTCTAATATTCCGTTCCGTACTAGAGGTTCACCACTAGAAGTTCGGGAAAGTCTCACGGAGGTCCGGTGCGTTCTGCCGGCTCCACGTGAATTGCCCGACTCCTGACTCTCGCTCCCGTCGGTCTTATGCGCCTCGTTTTCACTGCACTTCTCATCTTGCCGCTGGGCCTTCAGGCCCAAGCTCCGCTCGACGCGTACGTCGAGCAGGGACT
>JAYTDH010000391.1:0-1914 GCA_043736095.1 Gemmatimonas sp. | reverse complement strand
ATCGCCACGGAGAACGCGAGCTTCTGCTTCCATCCCAGCGGGAGCGTACGCACCAGATCGTCGGCGTGAGACCCGAGCGCGAGGTCCGTAATCAGGCGCCCTCCGCGCGTGCGGATCTCCTCGTCGCTCAATCCGTAGATGCCGCCGTACAGGGCGATGTTTTCGCGGAGGGTGAGATCCTCATACAGCGAGAAGCGCTGGCTCATATAGCCGATCCGTCGCCGCACCTGCTCCGCGTCAGTCGCCACGTCGAAGCCGGCCACGCGCGCTGTCCCAGCACTCGGCGCGAGCAGGCCGATCAGCATGCGAATCGCCGTCGTCTTCCCTGCGCCATTCGCGCCGAGGAAGCCAAAGACTTCACCCTGGCCCACCTCGAACGAGATGGAGTTCACGGCGGTAAAGTCGCCAAACTGACGCGTGAGGCCCGACACGGAGATCGCGCTCGTGGTTGCGCGCTCTGTCATACCGCGCCTAACTCAGGAATCGTGCCCATCAGTTCGATGAACGCATCCTCGATTCCCGGTACCGTCGGGACGACCGCGGCATCGGCGATCCCCTCACCATGCAGATACGCCAGCAACTCGGACATCACGCGATCGGGGCCAAGTACGACGCGCGCATCGGAGAAGTGCACCGCGTCGCCAAATGGCAGCGCCGAGGCGGTGTGCGGGTAGGCGCGCAGCGCGGTCAGTAAGGCCGCGCGCGCGCGTGCCTTCACGGCGAACAGCGGCCGCGGAAAGCGCGAGCCAATTGCCGCTGGCTCGTCGATTGCCAGCACGCGTCCCTGTTGAATCAACGCGACACGATCACACCGCGATGCCTCGTCCATGTAGGGTGTCGAGACGACGATGGTGAGCCCGCCGCGCTGGAGCTCGTGCAGGAGATCCCAAAACTCCCGACGCGACACGGCGTCGACTCCGGTCGTCGGCTCATCGAGCAGCAAGAGCTCGGGGCGGTGCACGAGCGCACACGAGAGCGCGAGCTTCTGCTTCATTCCGCCGGAGAGCGCCGACGCGCGTCGATCCTTGAAGCGCTCGATCTGCGAGTAGATCGGCGCGATCAGCTCATAGCCTTCGTCGAGTGACGTGCCAAACACGGAGGCGAAGAACTGCAAGTTCTCCTCGACAGAGAGATCGCCGTAGAGCGAGAACCGCCCTGGCATGTAGCCCACACGCGCGCGAATTTCCCACAGGTCGCGCACCACATCGCGGCCAAGCACCGTGGCCCGCCCAGAGTCCGGGCTCATCAGGGTTGTGAGAATCCGGAAGAGCGTCGTCTTGCCTCCACCATCCGGTCCCACCAACCCAAACAGCTCAGCCGCGCGCACTTCGAACGAGACCTCGTGCAGAGCGACCGTCGCGCCGAAGCGCTTCGCCACTTGCTCGACAACCACTGGCGCGCCACCGGCTGACGCAACGATCCCCGCGGTTCCAGCCGACGCGGACGTCACAGCGTGACATCCCCCGGCATTCCAATCTTGAGCCGTCCTGCCTCGTCCTTCACACGAATCTTCACCGCGTACACAAGATCCGCGCGTTCCGACCTCGTCTGCACCGGCGTCGGCGTGAACTCGGCGCGTGCCGAGACCCACGCGACCTCGCCCGCCAACTCCGCGAGCGTGCCGTCCGCGTCCACGCGCACCGTGACCTTTTGCCCGAGCCGGAACGACGCCAGCTGCGCTCCCGTGACGTACGCCCGCAACGTCATGGTGCTGAGGTCCGCGATGGCTGCCAGCGGTTGCCCCGATTGGATTGTCTCGCCGGCCCGCGCGTACGTCGCAAGGACAGTACCAGCGATCGGCGACGTGACCGTCGCGCGCTTGATCCGATCACGCATCCCGGCGAGCCGCGCATCGAGCGAGACCAGTTCCGCCGCGAGGCTCGCTGTAGACGCGCGAAGCGCCTCGCGTTGCGC
>JAYTDH010000390.1:0-5073 GCA_043736095.1 Gemmatimonas sp. | reverse complement strand
ATCGGCGATGGGCTCTGGCGCGACCTCGGCAAATCCATACTCGGCCGCTTCGGCACTGAGCACCGGGGCCGCGGGCATCACGGGCTTGGCCGAGGGACTCTCGGCGATCTCGCTGAAATCGAACGAGACATCGAGTAGCGAGGCGCGACGATTTGGCGCCGGGCGCGGCGCCGCGCGTGGCGCGGCGCGCGGCACGCCAACGGCCTCCATCCCGACGGTGGCGGCGCCCGCGGCCTCGGACTGCCGGCGGTCGACATCCGCCAGCGACTGCGCGTTGATGACCTTGGTCTTGCCAGGGCCCGCCGCGACCGGCGCTGGGGCCATGTCGATCTGGACGAGTCCGAGATCGGCGGCGTCTCCGCCGCTCACGCTCACAGACGGCGCCACAGAAATCAGGCTGTTCGTCGAGGGCCGTGGCGGTGCGACCAGCGGCGCATCGCCAACGCCCATCCCCTCCAAGAGCTCGAGGACCTCATCGTTCCGGCGGTCGAACTCGAGCAGCTTGTCGTACCACGCCTTGGCCGTCGGGACGTCGCCCGTGAGTCGCGCGATATCACCGAGATGCCGGAGCGCGATCAGGTTTTCGTGGTCGAGGCCGAGGGCGCGCTCGAATGGGCCGCGTGCGTCTTCGTGACGGCCAGACTCGAAGAGTGCCTGGCCATACACGACGAGCCCATTCATGTTCTCCGGCTGCTCCGCGAGATGCTTCTCGCAGAGGAGGAGGGCGCGGTCGATGAAGCCCGATTTGCGGTACTCGTTGGCCAGCGGCGCAAAAAAGCGCCGTGGGTTTTCGTGGTACCGTTTACGCAGGTCTTCGATGCGGGCTGATTCAGCCATCCGGCCTTGTCGCTAGGGGAAAGAGTGCACGACCCCGACTGCGGGAAGATACCGCGTCTGTGGAGGCAGCGTCAATCAGATGAAGTGCGCGTGTCGCTTGATTTTAGACCTACTCGCCGGGTACGTTTGAAGGCTGATTTCTTCCCCCCGCGGGACCTCGCCGAGGCGTGTGCTGTGATCCGCCTTCGGTCCGTTCCAGCCTGATTTCTTTCCTACCGTTTGCTCAAGGGTCGTCCGTCGTGCTTCAACAGATGCGAGGCGTTGCCAAGTATATCTGGATCTTCCTGTTCATCGCGTTCGTCGGTGGCTTCTTGCTCGCCGACATGTCCGGCTTGATCGGGCAGTCCCCCGTCACGACCTCGACGGTCGTGGCCAAGGTGAATGGTGATGAAGTGCCCTATCTGGCGTGGGAGAATCTCACGCGCCAGCTAGTCCAGCAACAGGAACAGCAGGCAGGTCGTTCCATTACGGCAGACGAGCGTCTGCAGGTGGAGCAACAGGCTTTCGACCAATTAGTGACCGACGTCCTGCTGCGGCAGGAGTACGACCGGCGCGGTATTCGCGTCACCGACGAGGAGATTGTGAACGCGGCGCGCACGAGCCCGCCGCCGCAGTTCTATCAGGCGCCGGAGCTCCAGACGGAAGGGCGCTTCGATCCCGACAAATATCAGCGCTTCCTGGCGTCGCCGATGGCGCGTCAACAGGGACTGCTGTCGCAGCTTGAGGAGTACTATCGCTCGGAACTCCCGCGCACGAAGCTCTTCGCCCAGCTCGTCACCGAGACCTGGATCAGCGATGAAGCGCTGTTGAGTGTCTACAAGGACGAGCGCGATTCGGCGCGCATCAGCTACGTCGCCTTCCGTCCGTCGCCGGCGCAGATCGCGGCCACGCAGATCTCGGATGCCGATGCCCGCAAGTACTACTCGGAGTACAAGGGCCGCTGGTCGCGTCCGGGCCGGGCCGTCGTCTCCGTCATCAGCGTGAACCGTGCGCCGACCGCATCGGACACCGCCGCAACGCTCGCGCGTCTGCAGGCAATCCGCGCCGAGATCACGAGCGGCAAGGCGACCTTCGCCGATGCCGCCAAGGGCGAGTCGCAGGATTCCGTCTCCGCACTTGAGGGTGGCAGCCTCGGACGCGGGCCGCGTGGCCGTTTCGTCCCCGCCTTTGAGAACGCCGGCGCTGGACTGCGGGTGAATGAAATCTCGCAGCCGGTGCGCACGGATTTCGGTTATCACCTGATTCAGGTGACGGAACGCAAGGCCGATACGACCGCCTACCGTCACATCCTGCTGAAGGTCACGCAGAGCGATTCATCGGCGACCGTTTCCGATCGCGCGGCAGACCGCATGGCGGGCATCGCCGCCGGCGCGACGGAGCCGAAGAAGTTCGACGAGGCGGCGCAGACGATGAGCCTGCTCGTCACCCAGGTGCCGCTGCAGGATGGTCAGACGGCGATGTATCAGGGCCGCGCCGTCCGTGGGATGATTGGCTGGGCCTTCTCCGGCGTCGGCGCGGGCGATATCTCCGACTTGCTCGACGACGAAAACGGCTACTACCTGATGCGCCTCGACTCCGTGACGGTCGGCGGGGAGCAGCCCTTCGACGTCGTGAAGGAGGACATCCTGCAGGCGCTCCGCGAGCGTCGCTCGGTGGACGGGCTGAAGGCGCAGGCTGAGGCCTTCCTCGCCGACGCGAGCACCTCGACCCTCGAAGCGGCAGCCACGAAGTCGAACTTGCCTGTCGATACCTCGAAGGTCTTCACACGTTTGAGCTTCGTCGATGGGCTTGGCTACTCCAACGAAGCAGTCGGCGCGGCGTTCGGTCTTCCCGTGGGGCAGCCGGCCGTAGTGCGCACCGTCGACGCGATCTTCGTGCTGCGCGTGGACTACCGCACCGAAGTGTCACGTGAGGGATTCGAAGCGCAGAAGGCGATGCAGCGGCGGCAGTTGATGGCCGCCGCGCGTGAGGAGCGGATCCGTCAGTGGCTCGATAATCTCCGCCGCGATGCGAAGATCACGGATCGCCGTCAGGAGATCAACGCGTCACTGCGGCGACAGACGTTGGCGCAGCTGCCGTAGTCGCTCGCAGTCCCCACGAACTACAGCAAGCGCTTCGGCTCTTTCTCCACGGCATCATCGTGACTCACCGTACGATCCGCCGCTGGCGGCAGCGCATCGCGCTCCGCAGGCGATGCGATCTCGCGCTGCACGTCGTTCATGTTCTTCTTGAATTCCTTAATGCCCTTGCCGAACGAACCGGCAATCTCTGGGATGCGCTTCGCGCCGAAGAGGAGCAGTACCAACACAAGACCGATAATCAGTTCGGTCGGGCCGAGTCCAAACATCTGAACCTCCTTAGAACAGCGAGCGCGCGATGAGATAGGCGGCAAAGACCCCGACAAGACTCAGCAACGAGACGTCGAGCGCGATGGGTCCAAGGCCGAACTTGATAATCACGAGATCTACCGAGAGCGGGCCGATGCTCGGCGTCACTCCCGTGGTGAGGAACTCTTTGACCGCACCCGCCGGAAGGAAGAGGCGCGCGAACTGCGTGAGGAACCCACCGACCACGAATCCAGTCGAAAGGACCACCGCGTGGAACCCCGGACGGTGCTTGGCCGATCCCTTGAGCTGTGCCATCAGGCCCGCCGGTCCATCACATAGCCCAAGGCATCCGAGAGCGATTCCTTCACATCGGACGCCGGGAGCCCCGCCAGCGCGCCCTCGGCCTCGGAGGCGAAGCGCTCGCCCTCGAGGCGGGCATACTCGAGCCCACCGCATTCCGACACAATGCCGACGACCTCAGCGATCGCCGCGTCACCTGGCGTCGCATCAGCAAAGAGCGCATCGACCCGCTGCCGCTGCGCCCGCGACATCCGCGGCAGCGCGGCAATCAACGGCAATGTCACCTTGTGCTCCTTGAGGTCGTTGCCGCTCGGCTTCCCGGTTACCGCTTCCTGCTCGGTGTAGTCGATCAGGTCGTCCGCCACCTGGAACGCCATCCCGAGCCGTTCGCCGAAGGTCCGCATCTCCCGGCGGAAGCGCGGCGCGCCCGCGAGCGCGCCCATCTCACACGCGGCCCCAACGAGCGAGGCCGTCTTGGCGCGAATCAGCACACGATAGTCCTGTTCGGTGAAGCTCAGCGCATCGAAACTCGCGAGCTGCCGCAACTCTCCGACCGTCATCTCGTTGGAGGCCTGCGTGAACACGCGCAGCGGCTCCATGTCGCCGAGGCGCACCAACTCCGCGATTGCCTTGGAGAAGAGGAAGTCGCCCATCAGCACCGCGACCTGATGACTGAAAATCGCGTTGATTGTCGGCTGGCCACGACGCAGCACCGAGTGATCGACAGAATCATCGTGCACGACGCTGGTGAGATGCACCAACTCAGCCACCGCCGCGAGCGGCACCGCACGCGCCTCTGGCGCTCCCTCGATCGACGACGCGAGTAGCAGGAGCGTCGGACGAAAGAGCTTGCCGCGCATGCCGCGGAGATGCGCGTTGGCCGCCTCGATGATCTGGAGATCGGCCTGCACGATGCGCCAAATCTCATCGGGGACGCGCTCAAGGCGCTCCCGAATGGGAGCCTGGATCTCCAGGAGAGCCGCGGCGACCGGCACGTGGGGATGGACGTCGAGCGTCACTTCAGCTGCTGCTCCACAACGTTCAGGCGCTCTACGATATCGCGGAACTGGATGTCCACGGCGAAGACGCGCTCGTAATGCTTCTTGGCATCCGCGAACTGTCGCTGCTCTTCAGCGATGGCGCCGAGCAGATACAACACACCAACAAGGGATTCATCGCGGACCAGCGGTTCAGAGAGCGCCCGCGAGAGAATCGACGCGGCCACAGGGAGCTGCCCCTTCTCGACGAAGCAGTGCCCTAAGGCTTCGAACGTCCGAGTCCGCTCCGAAGTGCCCCGCAGCGCTTTTTGGAACTCGGCGATGGCCTCGTCCAACAGCCCCATCTCCTTGTAGGCGACGCCGAGGTCGTAGTGCGCCTCGTGGTCCTCTTCCTCGACGTTCGCCGACACGCCCTGCTTGAACTTGCGGAGCATATCCGCGAAGTCCGCGGCCTCATCGCCCGTCGGCTCCTCCTCTTGGACGACCATCCGCGTGCTCTTCGGCTCGTCATCCTCGCGGAGCCAGTCGCCGAGCGAGACGTACTCCTCCTCGTCCTTCTTTTTGGCCGCCGGAGCCGCGGCCGCAGCGGGCGCGGCCTGCTTCGGGACCAT
>JAYTDH010000389.1:0-2555 GCA_043736095.1 Gemmatimonas sp. | reverse complement strand
GGGCAACCCGTCTCGATGGAGAATGTTCGCGCCGTGCGCGCCTGGTGTGATGCCCACAAGGTGCGACTCTTTCTCGACGCCACGCGCGCCGTGGAGAACGCGTTCTTCATCCAAGAGCGCGAACTCGGCTTTGCGCATCGCACCGTCGCCGAGATCCTCAAAGAGTTTTGCTCCTACACCGACGGCGCGTGGATGAGTGCCAAGAAGGACTCGCTCGTCAACATCGGCGGCTGGGTGGCGGTGAACGAGTGGGCACTGTTCGAGGAGCTGCGGAATCTCGTGGTGGTGTTTGAAGGGCTACACACCTACGGCGGACTCGCCGGGCGTGATATGGAAGCGATGGCGATCGGCATCGCCGAGTCGGTGCAGGACGCGCACATCCGGTCACGCATTGGACAGGTGCGCTACCTCGGGATGCTCCTCGAGGAGTGGGGGATCCCGATGATGGAGCCAATCGGTGGGCACGCGATCTTCCTGGATGCGAGGCGATTCTATCCGCATCTCACGCAGGATCAGTTCCCGGCGCAGACACTCGCGGCCCAGTTGTATCTCGACTCCGGCATCCGAGCGATGGAGCGCGGGATTGTGTCCGCTGGGCGAGATCCGAAGACGGGCGATCATCATCGGCCCAAGCTTGAGCTCACACGACTGACGATTCCGCGGCGCGTGTATACGCAGGCACACATGGATGTGGTGGCGGAGTCGGTGAAGGCGATCTACGACCAGCGCGAACAGGTGACGGGGCTCGAGATGGTGTATGAGCCGACGTATCTGCGCTTCTTTCAGGCGCGGTTCGAGCCGCGAAAGTAGAGTACTTGCAGACCGCTGTAGACTGCTACGTCGCGCCACGCACAATGAATGGGGCGCCGTCGTTCTCCACGACGGCGCCCTTTGCATCGATCACCTCGGCGTCTCCCGCCCGCTTCTTCAGTGCGGCGCTCGCGCCCATCGCAATGACGGTCGCGCCCTCGAGCAATATCGCATCGGCCCACGGGCGGCGCGGATCACCCGTGGCGATCCGCGCGTTCACGATTAGTCGTTTGCGCATCATGCGAGACGCACGAGCTACAGGCGAATCACGCTAGGCGCGGCGCCTGTCTACGGACGCCGTTCCGTTGCATCGCGCACATCAAGCAGAATCTCGAAATAGAGCTGCTCACGACGATACGCGAAGTCGAGCGAGGCCATCTGCGCGGGATCCTCAGACTCCTTCGCGCGCTTGAACGCCTCAGTGTACATCTCCTCGAGATTGGCGAGGATACGATCGCGGGAACGGGACATTGATATCTCCTTCAGGGCAGCGAATGTAAGTCGTGGTGGCACGATGGGCGCGACACCGGTGGCACGAGTGGCACCAGTAGCACCCGCGGGGCGCTCCGGCGCCTTCGGGGACTCCATCAAGAACTTCCTTGCGGCGCCCAAGAAATCGCGGCGCATATCGTCGGCGGGTGACATCCTGTGGCGAAGTCTAGCGAATCCCGCGCGTCGCCAACAATCGCGCGATGGCCGAGTCATCCTCGGCGAACGGGAGCAACGATGCGAGGACCGCTGCCTCGGTCTCCCCCTCGACCGCCATGATGCCCGGCGGAATCCCACCCTCAGCCGCGCGCGGCGTCCCGGCGCGCCGGTCCACCTCAATCACCGCGCAAATCATCCCCGGCGATTGCGACGCGACGCGCCGAATCCGTATGACCGGCCCGAGGGTCGTCGTGCGCTCAAAGAGGATGCCCTCGGTGTCGTCCGTCATGGGCCATAATCTCGCGCCAGAAGCGGGGCGCCGCTACGTCAGGCGATGGAACACCGCCTCGCTCACTTCGCGGCCTTCCTTGAGATGTTCGACGACGATCCGCTCAAGCAACTCCGGCGTGACATTCGCGTACCAGGTCCCCTCGGGATACACGACCACGATTGGGCCACCCTCGCAGACGCCCAGGCAAGGTGCCTCGCTACGCTTCACCCGAGTCGGGCCAAAGAGCAGTCCTTCGCGCTCGAGCAGTCGCGCGAGGTGGGAGTAGATAGCGCGCCCACCACGGTCCTTGGCGCAATAGCCGCCGGTGCACACGAGCACGTGGCGGGTGTACGGCTCCATCAGCCCCGCGAGTCGCTTGGTGGACAGCGCGCTCATTCCGTGGGGACCTTATTGTCGCCCGGTGGCATCACGTAGCGGAACTCTTCCACGGCCACGTCACCCACAAGGTGCTCGGTGAAGATGCGCTGCGCGCGCGCTACATCGACTCCGCCGTACCAGACGTCCTCGGGATACACGACCACCATCGGTCCATGCCCACACTGTCCGGTGCAGCCGGAGTGATTGACGCGCACCTGCTGGGCGATTCCGGCATCGCGCGCGGCGCTCTTGAGGTAGTCGAACGTGTCGGCAGATCCGGCGGCCTTGCAGGTCTTTCCGGAGGTGCAAACGAATACGTGCTTGAGGAACTGACCCATGATTCGATGGGTGAAGGCGGGCGGGCGAGCGCCGAAAGTTGGCCGGTGGTCCTTCCACCTTCCTCCCTCAGCGTTCATCCTAAAGAAATGGCGACCCCAGAAGAGTTCTT
>JAYTDH010000388.1:0-3625 GCA_043736095.1 Gemmatimonas sp. | reverse complement strand
GGCATCTGCGCGCCGCCGGCCATCCCGCGCGCTTGGTTCATTCCGTCGTCGATCGCACGCTTCACCGAGTCCATCATCGTGCGCCGATCCGCCGCCGTGACTGCGATGCGGGGATACGGCAGCGCGGTGCCGCGACGCCCACGGCCATCGGCACCGAAGATCTCTGGCACGTAGCCGCGTCCGCGCACCACAATCACCCGTCCATCGGGGAACACGCCCCACGCATCCACCGGCGGATACCCCGGCACGGTCATCCGAATGGCCGTCTGTGATATCTGCGGCGAAGCCATATAGGTCGGCATCCGCGTGAGCGAGTCGCCGCGCATCGTCCGCGGCTCGGTGCGCACGAGGATCGCCGAGTCGGCCATCTTCATCTGCCCGCCCTCAAACGCAATCGCCCGCAACTCTCCGTACCAACGCCCACGCGCATCGAGCGCGCGCGTCATCGGGCGATTCATCATCTGCATCGGATCGCCGGCACCGGGTAGCGGACGCGTCAGACGCGCCGTCCCAGTGGGATCGAGAATCAGCATTCGCTGCTGCAGGAGATCGAACACCTGCACCGAGTCCCCCGGCATCCGCCACATGCCGATGATCGTACGGAACTCCGCCGGGCCACTCCCCTCGCGCGAGACCTCGCGCTGGTCCTGCGTGCGGAAGTCGGCGACCGCGAGTCGCTTCTCCTTCCCATCATAGACCACGATGTTGCCGCCGCGGAGCTCAACCAGCTGGAGCGGGCCGGACCACGGCTCCTCGAGCTCAGCGTTGTGCGCAGGAAGGGGGCGCGCGGCCCGCGGCTGTTGTGCCGCCAACGGAATCGCCACCACCGGGATTGCCGCGAACAGACAGCCCAGCGCGAGCCCCAGCCGACGCATCACTCCCCCGCGCTCAGCTCAATCTGCTCGTCTGGTCCACCCTCGATTTCGCCTTCCACGGCATCGTCCTTGTCGTCATAGACCACGCGCGCGACCGCCGCGACCACATCTCCCATCTCGAGGTCCTTGAGCTTCACACCCTGCGCCACGCGCCCGGTCTCACGGATGTCCTTCACCGCGCACCGCAGCGACTGGCCACCGCGCGTGATGAGCATCAGGCCGTCCTCGGGGAGCACCTCAAGCAACCCGACCACATCGCCGGTACGCTCCGTGCGCCTCACCGTCAGGATGCCCTTTCCGCCACGGCCCTGCACACGATACTCATCGACATTCGTCAGCTTGCCGAGCGCGAGCTCGGTTACCACGAGCAACGAAGCGTTGCGCTTGTTCACGACCATCCCGACCACACGATCACCGTCGCCCAGATTGATGCCGCGCACGCCAGTGGTGTCGCGCCCCATCGGACGCGCTTCCTGTTCGTGGAATCGGATGCTCAACCCATGCCGCGTCACGAGAACGATGTCGCTCGTGCCCGAGGTGATCTGCACATCGACCAGCTCGTCGCCATCCTCGAGCTTGATGCCCTTGATGCCCGTCGAACGGACATTCGAGTACTCGGAGAGCGCGGTCTTTTTCACCGTCCCGTTCCGCGTGCAAAACATCAGGAACTCATCTTCCAAAAACTTCTTCACCGGCACGATTGCCCTCACCGTGGTGTCCGGCGTGACGTTAATCAGGTTCACGATCGGCTTGCCGCGCGCCGCGCGCGCGCCCTCAGGGATCTCGTGGACCTTGAGCCAGAAGCAGCGCCCATCCTGCGTGAACACGAGCAGGTAGTCGTGTGTCTGTGCGACGAAGAGATGCTCCACGAAATCGTCTGTGCGGAGCTCTGTCCCCTTCGTCCCGACGCCGCCGCGACGCTGTTTGCGGTAGGTCGAGATGTTCGTGCGTTTGATATAACCCGCGTGTGAGATGGTCACGACCATCTCCTCGTTCGCGATCAGATCCTCGATCGAGAACTCGCCCTCGTCGGAGACGATCTCGGCGCGGCGATTGTCGCCGTACGTCGCGACGATCGCTGCCAGCTCCTCCTTCATGATGGTCATGCGCATCTCCTTCGACCCGAGGAGCTCCACGAGCCCCTTGATCGTCGCGCGCACTTCGGCCATCTCCTCCTCAAGCTTCTCGATCTCGAGGCCCGTGAGCTTGGCCAGGCGCATATTGAGCACCGCTTCGGCCTGACGCTCGCTGAGCTTGAACCGACGCTGCAGCTGCGCGCTCGCCTGCGGCGTGTCCTCCGCCGCACGAATGACCTTGATTACTTCATCGATATTATCGACGCAAATCTTCAGACCTTCGAGGATGTGTTCGCGTTCCTTCGCCTTGTCGAGATCGAACTGCGTGCGTCGCACAATCACTTCGTGGCGGTGCGCGATGTAGTGCTGCAGCACCTCGCGCATCGCCATGATCTTCGGCACGAGCCGCTTGGTGACCGGGTCCGGCACCAACGCGAGCATGATTACGCCGAATGTCGTTTGCATCGACGTGTGCTTGTACAGCTGATTCAACACGACCTTCGGAATCGCGTCGCGCTTGAGCTCGATCACGATGCGCGTCTGCGAGTCTGACTCATCGCGAAGGTCCGACACCCCTTCGACCTTCTTGTCGCGCACCAACTCCGCGATACTCACCACAAGATTGGCGCGATTGACCGTGTACGGGAGCTCCGTGACCACGATCTGCGACTTATTGGAAGATTCCTTCTCCTCGATCACCGCACGCGCGCGCATGATGACCTTGCCGCGGCCTGTCTCGATGTAATCCTTGATCCCCGCGCGACCATAAATAAACGCGCCCGTCGGGAAATCCGGGCCCTTGATCAGCCCGCGAATCTCCTCGGTCGTCAACTCCGGATTGTCGATCATCGCCGTCACCGCGGACGCAACTTCACGCAGGTTGTGCGGCGGGATGTTCGTCGCCATGCCGACGGCGATGCCAGTCGAGCCGTTCACGAGAAGATTCGGGAAGGCGGACGGGAGGACCGTCGGCTCCTCGAGGCGATCATCGAAGTTCGGCGCGAAATCGACGGTGTTCCGGTCGATGTCCACCAACATCTCGACCGCGATGCGCGTCAGGCGCGATTCGGTGTAGCGATACGCGGCCGCCGGATCGCCGTCCACCGAGCCGAAGTTGCCCTGGCCGTCCACGAGCGGATAGCGCAACGAGAAGTCCTGCACCATGCGCACCAGCGCGTCGTAGACCGACTGGTCGCCGTGCGGGTGGTACTTGCCGAGCACGTCGCCGACCACAGTCGCCGACTTCTTGTACGGCCGCCCCGGCACCAGCCCGAGCTCGTTCATCGCGTAGAGCACGCGCCGGTGTACCGGCTTGAGCCCGTCGCGCACGTCCGGCAACGCGCGACTCACAATGACGCTCATCGAGTAGTTGATGAACGATTCCTTGACCTCGTCCTGGATCAGGCGGGGAAGGATCCGCTCCCGGTTGTTCGGTGCCGTCATTTGGACTCGCTCAGGTGTCGTAGGATGGGGCTGGTGTGACCTCCAAAATTACCCGTTTTCGCAGCCGTAAACAACCTGTATTTCACTCTGAAAACGGCATTTCACCACGGAGGCGCGGAGACACGGAGAACTGCTACCGCGAGTTGACCACGAAGACACGAAGAACACGAAGGCGGGCTGGCCTCCGGCGAGCTCTTTGACGGCACTACAGGCAACGACTCCACTTGAAAT
>JAYTDH010000387.1:0-2487 GCA_043736095.1 Gemmatimonas sp. | reverse complement strand
ACGCTCAAGCTCGGGTTCGATACCGGAACAGGGCGCGACAACTGGATGCAGTTGTCCGATCAGGGGGCGTTCCACACGGCGGGGATTCCCGCCGTGTTGTTCTCGGTCGAGGATCACGCGGACTATCATCAGCCGACCGACGACGTGGAGCGGATTCAGCCGGCGTTCTACGTTGCGTCGGTGCGCACGATTGCCGCGTTCATCAGTCGGCTCGACGCGTCGTTGCCGCTTCCGGCTGCGCGCTGAAATCGGCAAGCACCGCACGTGCGGCGTCGAGCCGCGCGGCGCCCTGACCGCTAATCTCGCGGACGGTCGCGCCGATTTCCGCGAGCGTACTCCGGAACGCATCGCGCAGCTCCTCGCGAAACGCGGGTCGATCACGGATGCCATCGGGGATCCACACTAGGTCGGGGAGGCAAAGGAGATAGAGCTCCCCTTGGCGCCTGCGGGCCTCATCCACGATCCACGCTGGGCAAGCGCCGTAGTAGTGCCTCGCGTACACGAGCGTGCTCACCAGATCGGTGTCGAACAGCGCGAACCCTGGCGCATGTGCGAGGGCCTCGTCAGCGAGTCGCATCGTGAGATGGGCAATCGGCTCGACCGTCGCCGCCGAGAGCAGCTCGGGGGCCATCGCCTCGGCGAGCAGGCGCGAGGCCTCCGGTACGCAGGGCGCGCTCAGCTCACCGGCGAGCGCTCGGGCGATCGTGGACTTGCCGCTGCACTCCGGGCCGGTCAGCACGATACGCGTGGTCATCGTGGGCGCTCGCCGCGTGACTCTAGACTCTTCTTCCACGCAAAGTATCCGCTGACCGCGAGCCCGAAATACACCACATAGAGCGCGGAGGTGAGCAGCAGTCCCTGCGAGAGATAGAGCCCCACGTATACGACGTTCACCGCGCTCCACACCATCCAGTTTTCGAGCAGCTTGCGCGTCATCATCCATTGTGCGGCGCAGCTCACTGCGGTCGTCGCGGCGTCGAGCCACGGGGACGAGGCATCGGTGAAGCGCATGAGTCCCCACGCGAGCGACACGGTGCCCGCGAGTACGAGCGCAACGAGTATCCCAGCCGCGCGACGGGAGGTACGCGTGACCACGACTCCCGTGTGCGCGCTTCCGCCGAACTTCCACTCGTACCAGCCGTAGCAGGAGAGCGCGAAGTACACGAGTTGCAGCCAGGCGTTGGCGTAGAGGTTCGCGCGCTGCAGGATCACGAAGTACAACGCGACGTTCACGAGCGCGGTCGGCCAACTGCCGATGTGCTCGCGCGTACTCAGCCAGACGCTGGCAATGCCGAAGACGACGGCAATGATCTCGATAGGGTCCACGGCGGGAGGGTAACGGTGCTGGGGGGGCGTGGACAAGGCAGGCTCTGGTCGGGCATCATTCGAGATATCGCTCACTCTCGCACTTCGAGGTGTTCCTGTGGTTGTTCCCGCGCTCCTGTTCGCGCTGTCGACGGCGGCCTCATCTTCGGGCGAGCCGCACTTGCGCGTTGCAACGCCTGATGTTGCGCTCCGCTGTGAAGTCGCCGCGTCCGATGCGTCTGATGCGTCTGACGCGTCTGATGCGTCTGATGCGTCCGCGAGTCGCCGCGCGGCCGATCGCCTCATTGTGCCCCTCGCGTCCTCGCCGGACTCGATGCTCGCTGCGCTCTACGACTCGGGTACGAGCTTCGAGACCTTCTACGCCGCCGCCGTCGCGCGTCGCGCGATGTGGGTGCGCAACTGGACGCAGGCTGTGATCCCCGCCGATGTGCTTGCGCAGGCGCGCGCCGTGCCAGCGGGGTTCCGCCTGCTAGCCATCGCCATCGACGGCTGCAGCGATTCGGTGAACACCATTCCGTATCTCGCGAAGCTCGTCGCTGAAGTGCCCGGGCTCTCGATGCGAATCGTCACCCCCGATGCCGGACGCGCGGTAATGGCGACACGCCGCACTCCCGATGGCCGGTCGGCGACCCCAACCGTGATCCTGCTTGATGCCGCAGGAAACGAAGTGGGGTGCTGGATCGAGCGCCCGAACGCGTTGCAGGCCCGCGCCATCGAAGCGCGTGCGGCGGGGACCATGAATGCCTTCCTCGCGGGGAAGCAGCAGTGGTATGACGAGGACGCCGGGGCATCGACCGTGCGCGAGGTCGTGGCGTTGCTGACGGCGGCGGCCGCGGGGGAGAGGCGGTTGTCCAGCATATGCGTCCCCGGTTAGCTTTACGGCTTACCCCCATCCGGACAGTATGGCGAAAGAAGAAGCGATCGAACTCGAAGGGACCGTGAGCGAAGTGCTGCCGAGCGCGACCTTCCGGGTCCTGCTCTCGAACGGGCACGACGTGCTGGCCACGATGGCCGGCAAGATGCGGCGCTTCCGCATCCGGGTCCTTCAGGGCGATCGCGTGACCGTCGAGGTCTCGCCGTACGACTTGAGCCGCGGCCGCATCACGTTCCGCCACAAGAACTGATCGCGCGAGTCGGGATTGTGCGAGAGGGGGGGGGGGG
>JAYTDH010000386.1:0-8249 GCA_043736095.1 Gemmatimonas sp. | reverse complement strand
CGCAAGCGTGAGACGGGAATGCAGGGCGTCTCCCGCGAGGAGGCAATCGGCAAGACGATTTTCCAGATTCTGCATCGTCAGCCCGCCGAGATGCTCCGTCGGGAGTTCGATGACGTCTTCACGACTGGTCGTATGCAGGAATACCAGATGGAGTCCGTGGCCTCTGGTGAGGCGCGCACGTATCGCATCACCAAAATCCCGATGCGTCTCGGTGATGGGCCGGTGAGTCACATCATCACGATCGGCGAGGACGTCACGGACTGGAAGGAGGCGCAGGAGCGCTTCTCGCAGTCGGAGAAGCTCGCGGCGATTGGTCAGCTCGCCGCCGGCGTGATGCACGAAATCAATAATCCCCTCGCGACGATTGCCGCGTGTGCGGAATCACTCGGGTATCGGATTGACGATCTCGAGAAGAGCGGGGTGACGCTCGCGCCGGAGACGCACGACTTTATCGAAATCATCGACAAAGAAGTGGTGCGTTGCAAGCAGATTGTCGACGGCTTGCTCGACTTCAGCCGACCCAAGCAGGCGCGGAAGGAGCGAGTGGACGTCAATGATGTCGTCGAGCGCACGCTCTTCCTGCTCAAGCATCACGTGCGGTTCAAGAAGCTCGCGGTGCAGACCGAGCTCGACCCGGCGATCGGGCGCGTGCCTCAAGCGAACCTTGAGCAACTCGTGCAGGTGTTGATGGCGTTGCTCATCAATGCGATGGACGCGATGGGCGAGCGGGGAACGGTCCGCATCGTCTCGCGTCAGGGCCCCGATGCGGAGCACGGGGCAATTCTTGAGGTGATCGATACCGGGCACGGAATCGCCCGCGGCGAGCTCGCCAAGATCTTTGAGCCTTTCTATACCACCAAGCCGCAGGGGCAGGGGACGGGGCTCGGGCTCTCGATCTGCTACGGCATCGTGCAGGAGCACGCCGGCGCGATTGAGGTGGAGAGTGTGCTGGGGCAGGGCAGCACGTTCCGAATTTCGCTGCCGGTGGTAACGACGTGAGGACACGCGCATGAAGGTCCTCGTGATCGAGGACGACCCGACGGTCGGCCAATTCGTGAAGCGTGGCCTCGAGGAGGCGCGCTACACGGTCGATCTCGTGGCCGACGGCGAGGAGGGGGAGAACCTCGCGAAGTCACAGCCGTACGATCTCGTGGTCCTCGATTTGCGTCTGCCCGGACGTTCGGGGCAACAAGTCCTGCGGAACCTGCGCGCCCGCGGATTCGAGAAGCCCGTGCTCGTACTCACCGCGCAGGATGCAGTCGATGCCAAAGTGGAAACGCTGCGTGCCGGGGCCGACGACTACGTGACGAAGCCGTTCGCGTTTGAGGAACTGCTCGCGCGGGTCGAAGCGCTGGCCCGCCGCCCGCGCGCGATTGTGTCCCCGCGCATTACCGTCGCGGACCTCGACGTCGACCTTGATGCGCGCGAGGTGCGGCGCGCCGGGCAGGCGATCGAGCTCACGCCGAAGGAGTTCCTCGTCCTCGAGTATCTCGCGCGTCACGCGGGGCGCGTGCTCAGTCGCACCCTGATCACGGAGTACGCGTGGGGCTATCATTTCGATCCGGGCACGAACATCGTAGACGTCGTCATCAATCATCTGCGTAAGAAGATCGACGCGCCGCACGAGAAGAAGTTGATTGCGACCGTGCGAGGGGTCGGCTACGTCCTGAAGGGCTAACGCAGCGTGACGTCTATCCGCGCACGCCTTACGGGGTCCTACGTCCTCGCGCTCGCCGGGACGCTCGCCGTCTTTAGTGCAGTGCTCTGGTCCGCGGCGCAGACGGCGGCAACCCGCTCGCTGCAGCGCCGTGCCGACAGTGTCGCCGACGTCGCGGTGATCATCCTCACGCAGAGTTCCGCTGGCATCTCGGTCGTCGTGACCGAAGACTCGCTCGTGGGGCGACAGCTCGAGCCGGGAGTGCGCCGCGTGCTCGATGCGCTCCCGGGCTACCTGCTGATCGCCGACTCGACGCGAGTGCTCTATATGAACGCGGCGGCCACGGCGCTCTGGGTCGGCGATCGAGATCGCCTCGTGAGTGCGGTCTTCCGGCGGTCGCGTGAGCAGCCCGCTGCCGTGGTACGCATGGACTCAACCGCGAATGTGTTCGTCGCCGCGCACTTCGAATCACCACGAAGCGGCGTGCCGGCTCTGCGCGTGGTCGCTGGCGAGTCTGTCGCGGGGCTGAGTTTCACGCAGGGCGATCTGTTCGCGCCAATCATCGTCACGCTGCCGCTGGTGCTGCTCCTCGGCGCCGTGATCGCGTGGTTGATGGCGGGGAGCGCCCTCACGCCTGTCGAACGACTTATCTCCGATCTGGAGGCCATCCAGGACGGTCGTTCGCTTCACCGGCGGCTCCCCGCGGAGTCCGACGAGAACGAGATCGATCGCCTCTCGCACACGATCAATGCGATGATGGCGCGGCTCGAGACGTCGTTCGCCGGACTACGGCGCTTCACTGCCGATGCGAGCCACGAGCTGAAGACGCCGCTCACCGTGCTCCGAGCGGACATCGAACGCGTGATGTCGTCTTCGACGGTGGCCGAGGAACAACTCCCGCCGCTCGAAGAGGCGCTCGCCGAAACGGCGCGGATGGCGGATCTCGTCGATTCGTTGTTAACCCTCGCGCGCGCCGACGAGGGACGCTTCGATATTCATCGTGAGCACGTCGCGATGGAGCCGCTCGTGCGCGACATCACCGAGACGGCATCAATCCTCGGCGAGGAAGCAGGGGTGATTGTGGTGTTGGAGCGTGCGGACACGCTGTTCTTGGACGGCGACCCGGTGCGGCTCCGGCAGCTCTTCCTCAACCTCGTCACGAATGCCGTGAAATACACGCCACGCGACGGCACAGTGACCATCGCGCTCGAAGATCGCGATGATCATGCGGCGTTCGTCGTCCAGGACACAGGGGTCGGCATCGCGGCGGCGGATCTCCCCTACATCTTTGATCGGTTCTGGCGTGCGGATCGCGTGCGTTCACGCAGCAGTGAACGCGGCGGCGTCGGGCTGGGGCTGGCGATTGCGCAGTGGATCGCCCATGCGCACGGCGGATTCATCGCCGTGGGCTCGCGGCTTGGGCGCGGGAGCACGTTCACCGTCTCCCTGCCGCTCCAGCGGCCCGCCCCCACCTGATGCGGGGAGGCCGGACCAGATTCTGAAATCTCATTCTCGATTAAGGGAATCTTAATCTTCCCCCGATTACGAGCTTAACCTGGTCCACGTACGTTCCGTGACGGTCGATGAGGCCCACGGGCTTTCATCATCACGAGTGTTCACGTCCCAGAGGTACACGCGTGTTCAATAACCTGATCGAATCGCAGCCGGTCAAAACGAAGACGTTCGGGGCTTCGATGGTCTCGACGATCTTCCACGTCGCCGTGATTGGCGCCTCCATCTTCGCCACGGCCAACGCCGGGATGGAGCAGGAGGAAGAGGTCGTCCAGGCGGTCGACTTCGTAGATGTGAAGACCGACGAGCCGCCCCCGCCAGCCGACGAGCCGCCCCCGCCGCCGCCGGACGCCGTCGTGGCGCCACCGCCGCCCAAGGGCTTCCAGGTGCTCTCGGCTCCGGTGAGCATTCCGGACGTGATTCCTGAGATCGACCTCTCCAAGGCGCTCACCAACGAAGCAGACTTTTCCGGCCGCGGTGTCGCCGGCGGTGTTGCTTCGGGTGTCGTCGGCGGGACGGGCCCGGTGAATCCGGATCAGACCTACTTCGACTTCCAAGTCGAGAAGCCGGTCGCTCCGATGCCGGGCAGCTCCGGGCCACGGTATCCCGACATTCTCCGCTCAGGCGGAGTCGAGGGTACGGTCCTCGCCCAGTTCGTCGTCGACACCACGGGTCGTGTCGAGATCTCGACGTTTCAGGTGCTCCGTTCAGATCATGCGATGTTCGAGCAGGCGGTGCGTAGCTCCCTGCCCGGTATGCGCTTCCTCCCCGCTGAAGTCGGCGGGCGGAAGGTGAAGCAACTCGTTCAGCAGCCCTTCGTGTTCGCCCTGTCGCGTTAACAGTCTCCACCACTCACGATCAGTCAGGAGAGAGCAACAATGAATCTGTCCATCGGTTACATCTTCGAGCATAGCCCGCCGTTCGCCAAGGGCATCTGGTTGGTGCTCGCGATCATGTCGCTTTGGTCCCTCAGCGTCGCCTTCGGCAAGTGGTGGAACCTCCGCAAGGCACAGAAGGAGACGCTGAAGTTTGCACCTGAGTTTTCGCAGTTCCTCGAGGAAGACAACCTCACCGAGGCGATCAACCTCGCGCAGTCCTACAAGAAGTCGCACGTGGCCCGCGTCCTCGGCGGCGCGCTTGACGAAGTCAAGCCGCTGATCATGGACGGCTCGGTCACCGTGTCCGACATCAACTCGGCCGAGCGCGCGATTGAGCGCAACATGCTCGTCGAAATCGTCTCGCTCAAGCGCGGCCTCGCGATCCTCGCGACGGTGGGTTCGACCTCGCCGTTCGTCGGTCTGCTTGGCACCGTGTTCGGCATCATCAACGCCTTCGCCGGCATGGGCGCTGCAGGCTCCTCGGGCATCCAGGCGATCGCGGTCGGCATCGCCGAAGCGCTTATCGCGACGGGCTTCGGCCTTATGGTCGCCATCCCGGCAGTGTGGGCGTTCAACTACTTCCAGACAAAGATCGACAACCTCACGGCTGAGATGACGTACGTCTCGAAGGAGATGATCGACTACCTGATCAAGGGCGTCTCTGGCGAGTTCGGCCGTTCGCGCTTCACCCGCGAGTTCAACACCGCGGCGACCAAGGGTAATGCTCCGATCTCGCAGTAAGCCGTCGACCCTTTAGGAGGTACGTCCGATGGGTATGTCGGTAAGCACAGGGGCCGGCGTCAAGGCCGAGCCGAACGTTGTCCCCATGATCGATGTAATGTTGGTGCTCCTGATCATCTTCATGGTGGTGACGCCGGCGATTTCGTCCGGCTTCACCGCGACGCCGCCGAGCGGCATCAACCTGAAGTCGCATCCGGAGGTCGATGAGGATCAGGTCCTCGGCATCGACAAGTTCGGGAACTACTATCTCAACAAGCGTCCGCTCAAGAACGAAGACCTCGCCGCCGCGCTGCAGGGGATCTACACGGTCCGCACCATGGATCAGATCCTCTACATCAAGGCCGACAAGGAACTGGAGTACGGACGGATTCTCGATGCGATGGATATCGCGGCGCGGAACGGGGTTCGCATGGTAGGCGCGATCACCGATCAGCAGCCGGGGACGGCGTCCTCGGTGGCCGGTGATGAAATGAATGCGTCCACCAAGAAGCCCTAGGAGACGACCATGGGAATGAGTGTTGGTGGTGGCGGCGGCGGACTGACCTCCGAGCCGAATGTCGTGCCCATGATCGACATCATGCTCGTGCTGCTGATCATTTTTATGGTCATGCAGCCGCTGATGCGAAAGGCTGTGGACCTGCAGCTCCCCGATCCGACCCCCGCGGTCGTGACGGTGAATCAGGCCTCGGACCAGATCGTGCTTGAGGTGCTCGCGGATGGTAGCTTCGCCGTCAATCGTGAACCCCTCACCAAGGAACGTCTTGGCGAGCGGCTCACCGAGATCTACGCGAATCGTCCCGACAAGATCATGTTCGTGAAGGGCGATCCGAAGGTGAGGTATCAGGACGTGATCTACGCGATGGACGTTGCCCGCGGTTCTGGGGTCAAGGTCATCGGCGTCCCGCCGAAGGACACGAACTAGGTTCGGCGAACGTTGGTCTACGGCGGGCGAACCTTTCGAGGCTCGCCCGCCGTATTACTTAGTAGAGACGGCCAGCGCGCGCCGCTCGCATCCCCATCCCAAGTCCGTGCCCGTACTGCCCCCTGTGTCGTTCGAGAAACCCAAGCGCCCGCTCCGCCCCCTTCACGGGATCCCGGACCCGGCGGGCCGTAGCCAATCGGGGTGGATCCTCTCAAGCCTGTTTCACGGACTGATTCTCTTGTCGCTCCTGTTGCCACCGCTCGTGGCCCGTCAGCTCGCGGAGCCCGATCAGCAGGGGGCCGGAGGCGCGGACAGGGCCGGTGGCGGCGGCGGTGGCACTCGCGGCAGTGGCGGGCAGGTGAATCCCGAGCGTGTGCGCTTTCTCCATTTCGCGGCGCCGGCGTCCGCACCACCTCCGCCACCCGCCGCCACGGTGCAGCCGACACTGACACCGCCGCCTCCTCCACCTGAGCCGAAGCCTGAGGCTCCCGTGACACCCGCGCCGCTGGCCGCTCAGGCGGCCGCGGCGCCTGCCGTTACAGCCGCAGGGACCGGCGGGGGTACCGGCAACGACGGCTCAGTGGGCAATGGCCCAGGCAGCGGCGGCGGGGTGGGAAGCGGCGTGGGGACGGGGCGGGGATCTGGTGTTGGCGCGGGCACCGGTGGCGGGCGGGACGAGATCTTCCCACCGAGAGTCATAAACTTCACGATTCTGCCTCTCCCAGTGCCGAGTCGCGTGCGACCATACAAGCTCATCGCCCAGTTCGAGGTAGACGAGCGCGGGAATGCGCGGCTCCTCGCGTTCAATCCGTCACGCGACTCTGGCTACAATCGCAAGATCCGCGAGATGCTGAGCGACATTCGATTCCGGCCCGCCACGCGCGCCGATGGCACCGCGGTCAAGGACACCGCCTACATCACGTACGAAGCGCCCTGATCCGCGACTGATCCGCGACTGATCCGCGACTGGTCCTAGACCTAGGCCGCGCGTAGCTTCCTCGGATTGCCGCAGCGCCCCATCGGCTCGATTTCACGCGGTCCATCGAAGTACACTGCAGTCCATCGCAGTGGTCGCCGTTCATCGCAGTCGCTCGTTCCCCCTAACTCGCTCCAGCCCCATGATGAAGTCGCTCTGGGCGCGAAAGCCCATCGCCGAACTCGCCCCCGAAGGGAGCGAAGGCTCGGGGATGAAGCGGACGCTCGGTACGAAAGATCTTGTCGGACTCTCCATCGGCGCCGTAATCGGCGCCGGGATTTTCTCCACGCTCGGGACCGCCGCCGCGGGCGAAGTGAATGCCGCGGGCGAGGTCGTGCGCTACGGCGCCGGTCCGGCGCTCATCATCTCCTTCCTCCTCCTCGGCGCGGTCTGTTCGCTGGCCGCGCTCTGCTATGCCGAGCTGGCGGCGATGATTCCCCAGGCCGGCTCGGCCTACGCCTACAGCTACGCATCGCTCGGTGAACTCGTCGCGTGGATTATCGGATGGGATCTCATCCTCGAGTATGCCGTCGGCAATGTGGCCGTGGCGATCGCGTGGGGTGGGTACTTCGAGTCGCTCATCTCCCCCTGGTTCCATATCCCGGGGTGGCTCACGCACGGCTACTTCCAAGCCAAGGCGAGTGTCGACCCAACGGTGCTCGCGCTGTTCGACAGTGCACCCTCGTTCCTCGGCGTGCCGATCCTCATCAATCTTCCGGCCTTCGTAATCGTGATGGCGATTACCTGGTTGCTGGTGATCGGCGTGCGTGAGAGCACGCGCGTCAACAACTGGATGGTGATGATTAAGCTCGCTGTGCTCGCCCTGTTCGTGTTCGTGGGCGTCCAGCACATCGACACGGCGAACTACACGCCGTTCGCACCCAACGGCTTCAAGGGGATTCATCAGGGCGCGGCGATTGTCTTCTTCGCCTATATCGGCTTCGATGCAATCTCGACCGCCGCCGAAGAAACCAAGGATCCGCAGCGCACCATGCCGCGGGGAATCCTCATTGGCCTCGCGATCTGTACGCTCATCTACGTGATCGTGGGTGCGGTGGCGACTGGGCTCGTGCCATACCAGCAGCTCAAGAGTTCAGACCCTCTCGCGCATGCGTTCGAAGTCGCCGGACTCACGCAGTACTCCTGGATCATCGCGCTCGGCGCCGTCGTCTCGATGTCGGCGGTGTTGCTCGTCTTCCAGTACGGTCAGCCGCGCATCTTCTACGCGATGGCGCGCGACGGCCTGCTCCCGAAGTTCGCGGCCAAGCTTCACCCCAAGTACCGCACGCCGCACATCACAACAATCATCACCGGTGTGTTGGTGGCCTTTGGCGCATTGATTGCGGACGATGCCGCCACGTATGACCTCACCAACATCGGCACGCTCTTCGCCTTCGTGGTGGTCTGTCTCGGCGTCCTCGTGCTGCGCTTCGTCGATCCCGACCGTCCGCGTCCGTTCAAGGTTCCTGCGGTCTGGTTCGTCACGCTCGGCGGCGCGTCGGCCTGCTTCTTCGTGATGCAGGGACTGCCGTTGCTCGCCTGGAAAGGCTTCGGCATCTGGCT
>JAYTDH010000385.1:0-5101 GCA_043736095.1 Gemmatimonas sp. | reverse complement strand
TGCGCCTGCCGACCATCGTGCGCCCCGAAGAGCGCAAGAAGCTCGACAAGTGGCTCGCGCTCGGTACGCCGTTGCTCAGCGGGCATCTTGGGCTCCTCGCGGAACTTGCCGGGGAAGGGCGCGATGTCCACGCTGACTATGCGGTCAACTGCTTTAATGTCCCGACCGCGGCCGAGTTGTTTGCGCTCGGTGCGTCCGGAATCACGCCGTCGATCGAGCTCACGGTGGAGGAGATTGCCCAGATTGCGGCGCCGTGGAGTGGTGCGGGATTCGAGGTGTTCATTCATGGTCGTCCGGAGGGCATGACGCTTGAGCACTGCGTGCTGAGCGCGGCCTTCAATCGGACGCCCACGCATTGTCGCGATCTCTGCACCAAGACGCATCCCGACACGCGTCTCGAGGATCCGGCGGGCTACGAGTTCCCCGTGGCGACGGACTACGCGTGCCGGAATCGGCTCCTACACTCGCGGCCGATCGAAGCGAGTGAGTTCCTCCCCAAGCTTTGGAATAGTGGAATCCGTCGCTTCCGTCTCGTGTTCAACGTGCCGGGCGACGCGGTGGCGGAGCGTGTCGGGGCGTATCGTGACGCGGTAGACGCCGCCGCGCGAGGCGGCAAGTTGTCACGACGGCCGCGCGAAGTTCTCGGCGACGAGATCACGCGCGGGCATTTCGCCCGCGCCGTGTGATCGATTAGCGCCCGATGGCGTAGCGTACCGCCGCCGCAAGGTCCTGTACGCTGAACGGTTTCTGCAGGAGCTTCCCGCTACGCGGTGCACCCTCATTCCAGCGGAGCGCGTCTTCGCTGTAGCCGGAAATGAACAGCACGGGGATCCCCGGTCGCGCCTCGAGGATTCGCGCGACCGCCTCGCGTCCGCCGAGCCCCGGCATCATGAGGTCGCTGATAATCACGTCGAGCCGCCCCTCATGACCGAGCGCGGCACTGACGCCCTGGAGTCCGTCGACTGCGGTCAGGACGGCGTAGCCGAGGCGCTCGAGGAGCTTCTGCACGACCTCACGCACGCTGGCCTCATCTTCAATCAGCAGCACGGTTTCGCCGGGGAGCGCTCTCGGAACATCGCGGAGTGGCGTCGGACCCACTGGCTTCGCCGGTTCGTTTACCCGCGGCAGAAAGATCGAGAACGTCGTACCGCGGCCGAGCGCGGAGCGCACAAAGATGCGTCCCCCCGCCTGCGTGACCGTGCCGTACACTGTGGCGAGGCCGAGTCCGGAGCCGCCGGAGCCTTCCTTGGTCGTGAAGAATGGTTCGAAGATATGCGTCAGTACGGCGTCGTCGATGCCGGTCCCTGAATCGCTGACGTCGAGTAGGAACCAGTCCCCAGCGGGAACTGGAAACCCTTCGATGCTCGCATTTCCGACGGTCGCGTTCCGTCCGACGACGCGCAGAGTGCCGCCGTTGGGCATCGCGTCACTCGCGTTCACGGTGAGGTTCACCAGGATCTGTTCGAGCGCACTCGGGTCAGCGCGCACGCTCCAGAGCCCCGCTGGAAGGTCGAGGGTGAGGGCGACGTGCGCCGGCAGGAGGCGGCGCAGGAGTCGTTCGAGTTCGGTAATGGAATGCACCGGGTCGAGCACCTGCGGCTCCACCATCTGACGTCGGGCGAAGGCGAGCAGTCGGCGTGTCAGCCCGGCACCGCGCTTCGCGGCGCCCTCGATTTCGTCCATGTGCTCAAGGAGGAGCGCATCGTTGCCCTCGCGTGTGCGCATCAAGGTGAGATTGCCGACGACGGCGGTCAGGAGATTGTTGAAGTCATGGGCCACGCCTCCAGCGAGCCGGCCCACACTCTCGAGCCGTCGAGCTGACATCAGCTCGGCCTCGAGGCGTCGACGCTCGCGGACATCGCGGAGCGCCACGATGAGCCGCGGCGTGCCGTCCGCTTCGCTGTGTGGACGCGAGACCGCCTCGAGATGCACCCACTCGCCAGTCTCGGATCGCGCACGCAGTGCGACAGTAGAGGGGCTGTCAGGATCCATCGCGAACGACTGCTGCATCGAGTCCCGCATCATCGCGATGTCATCGGGATGTACCATCGTGAATGCGTCGTGCCCGATGAGGTTCGCCGGTTCAATCCCGAGCATGCGCGTGATGGAGGGACTCACGTACTCCACCCGCCCATCGACCGACACCTGGAGGATGATGTCGTTCGCGTTCTCGATCATCGAACGGAACCACTCCTCGCGACGCGCGAGCGCATCTCGCAGGCGGTCCTCCTCGGTCGAATCGTGCGTCACGACGAGGACCCCGATTGTTGCGCCCGATTCAATGACCGGAGTGGCGCGCACGATGAACGTTTGCGGCCCTTCTGGGCCAATCGTCAATCGCACCGTGCGCACGACACTCTGACCCGCGAGCGCCGTCGCGAAGATCTCTGGCCATTCAGGAAAGGCCTCGGCCTTCACGAAGCTCGCCACCGGCGTTCCAATCTCGGCATGCAGCCCCCGCGCCTGAAGGAGAATGGCGGCGAAGCGCGCGTTGAACGCGGCCAGACGGCCAGCCGCGTCCACTATCAAAACGGGATCGGTGCTGCTGGCCAGCGCCGTGGCCAGACGGGCTTCGGATCCTTTGGCCGTGCGTTCGGCGTCTGCTTTCGCCTCTACGGCTTCAATCACCCGATCCCGCTCGACCTCTAAGAGCACGACCAGCATCCCCACGCCGATGCCGACGAGGAGGGGCAGACCGCCGAAGGTGAGGAGCTGCGCGAGAATTGGCGCCGGCCCCACGAGGTGCGAGAGCGGCTCGAGGATTCGGAGCAATCCGTAGAGTGCCAGCGACATCGCGAGCGTGTTCCGCCCAATCCCGTACGATGTGGTGTAGCGCCGGAACACCAACCACGCAGCGGATCCGTAGGCGATGCCCCACGCGAGCGCGAGGAGGATCACGCGCACGAGGTACATCGGCACGGGACCGCTCGTCGCGGGCCGCTGAGGGAGGAGTACGATCAACAATGCGGCGACGACGAGCATCGCGATACTCCACTCGCGCCAGCGAGGCAGTGCCTCCCCTGGTGCACAGAGGTCGCGCATTCCGGTCCCAAGCGTGCGCAGATGCACCCACGCCGCCGCGATGCTCAGAAGCGAGAAGCCCATCCGCGCGCCGGCGAGAGCCGGCACATTCACCGCGATCAGGGACATCCCCGACGCGACGGCATACACCGCGAGCGAGCCCCAGGTGAGCGCCCACTCGCGGACATACGTCCGGCCGGGCGCGCGCGAGAGGATCCGCAAGGCAATCGTGAAACCGATCGCGATGACGAAGAGGGTGCCGGCGGCCGAGACGTAGAGTGGGATTCGCACGCTAAAAGTCTACTAGGTGCGGCGCCGCGATGCGGCCGGTGTTGGCGAGGTCGCTATCCTTCGGCGTGCCTTCCCAGCCTCTCGCGCCGCCTCTCGCGCCGCCTCTCGACCACCCCAAGCTCGCCGACGCGCGCGCGCTCTTGCGTGACCGGTTTGGCTACCCCGACTTTCGGCCCGGCCAGACGCAGGCGGTCGCGGCTGTGCTCAGTGGGCGCGACACGCTCGTGATTCTCCCGACTGGCGGCGGCAAGTCGCTCTGCTATCAAGTGCCGGCGCTGGTCATGGACGGGCTCACGGTGGTGATCTCCCCCCTGATCTCGCTCATGAAGGATCAGGTGGACGCGCTCGTCGCACGCGGGCTTCCGGCGACCTTCATCAACAGCACGCTCTCGTCGGCCGAGTCCAGCGCGCGGATGGCTCGCGTGTATGCGGGGGAAATCAAACTCCTGTATCTCGCCCCGGAGCGCTTCGATCTCGGGCGCACAGCCGAACGGCTGCGGGAGGTCGGTGTCACTCTGTTGGCGATTGACGAGGCGCACTGCATTAGCGAGTGGGGACACGATTTTCGGCCATCCTATCTGCGAGTGAAGGAGGTCCGCGCGCGGCTGGGGAATCCGCCGGTTGTTGCGCTCACGGCCACGGCGACGCCCGAGGTCCGCGAGGACATCGCCCGTCAACTTGAGCTGCGCGATCCCGAGATCGTGATCACCGGGTTCGATCGCACGAATCTCGCGTACCACGTGATTCCCACCAAGAACGATGCCGCCAAGGACGAGACGCTCGTTGAACTCGTGCGTGAGCACGCGGAAGGTGTGGCGATTGTGTATGCCAGTACGCGCAAGACGGTCGAGCGGATCGCACAGATGCTCACCAAGGCCCGCGTGCCGGCGCTGGCGTACCACGCGGGCCTCGATGACGAGCACCGCGCGGAGGTGCAGGATGCCTTCATGACGGGGCGCGTACGTGTGATTGTCGCGACGAACGCCTTTGGCATGGGAATCGATAAATCCAATGTGCGTCTCGTGGTACATCACGCGATGCCGGGCACGCTGGAGGCATACTATCAGGAGGCGGGGCGTGCCGGACGTGACCGCGCCCCCGCCACGGCGATCCTCCTGCATGCCTTTCCTGATCGGTTTATGCACGAGTTCTTCATCAAGGGTGCGCTCCCCGAGCGCGAGACCATCGCGAGCGTGTATGAGGCGCTCCGCCGACTCGCTGATAGCGCTGGGCTCGTCTCCGATTCGCCCGCTGAGGTCGCGGCCACCGCACGCGGAAAGGTGAGTGACCGTGAGGTGGAGTCTGCATTGCGTATACTGGTCCGCGGAGGAGCGGTCGCGATCGCCGATGCATCGCGTACCCACGCGCACGTGCGCCTGCTCGCCACGCCGGAGCGCATCAAGACCGACCTCAACGAGCGCGAGCATGGTCTCGCGCTCGCGCTGCTCCGCTCGCTTTGGAAACGGTCGCGCGGAAACCTCCACATGGGCGTTGTGGCCGACCTCGACGCGTTGCCGCCGGGGATCGGTGGCGCGATGGGCGCGCAACAGCTCCTCGATCAGCTCGAGCAGCAACAGTTCCTCGTATGGAAGCCACTCGGCGAGGGGATCACGCTCACTGAGCCGGCGCGAGAGATCAGCGCGTGGCCGATAGACTGGGCGATGCTCGATCGGCGGCGCAGCGGTGAACTTCGCAAGCTCGAGATGGTGCAGCAGTACGCGTACACGAGGTACTGCCGGCGCGCATTCGTGCTGCGCTATTTCGGAGATCCCGCGGCGAAGCCGACCTG
>JAYTDH010000384.1:0-4939 GCA_043736095.1 Gemmatimonas sp. | reverse complement strand
GTGCCGATCACGTTGACCACGCCGGAGGGTGGAATCCCCTTGGGTGTCGTGTGTTTGAGCGGACGACGCAATGGCGAGAACTTCACCGCCGGAGACGAGAAGCTCGTCGCCGCGGTGGGTTCGCAGATTGGTACGGCGATTCAAAATGCACGCCTCGTACGCGCGAGTATCGATCAGGAGCGACTCGCGAGTGAGATGCGGCTCGCGCACGAGCTCCAGATGAAGCTGCTGCCGAGCGGCGATGTGGTGGCACCGGAGGCCCTGTGCGCCGCGCGCGTGGAACCGGCCGATGGCGTGGGTGGCGATTTCTATAATCTGTTTCGCCTCGGGAATGGACGCACCGGCGTGCTCGTTGGGGATGTGTCGAGCCACGGATATCGGGCCGCGCTGATTATGGCGCTCGTGATGAGTGCGACGGCGATTCATGCGCAGACCACGGCAGATCCTGCAGAGACGATGGCCGCACTCTTCGCGACGCTCGATGAGGAACTGCGCGAGACGGAGATGTTTCTTTCGCTCTGCTATGCCGTCGTGGACCGCGAGCGGCGCATGATCCGGTGGACCAACACGGGACATCCGCATGCGTTCGTGATCAACGGTGATGGCCAAGCCGTGCGACTCGACGCGACCGATCCGCCGCTTGGGCTCGGGGGCGATCAGTTCCACGTGTCGTCGCGCGCGTGGGACCCCGAGAATGACTTGCTGGCACTCTTCACCGATGGCGTGAGCGATGCCCGCAACGCGAAGCAGGAGCCCCTCGGTGAGGCGGCGGTGCTCGAAGTGCTCAAGGCGCGTCGCCGCGAGTTGCCATCGCGCATCGTCGATGGCGTGTTCTCGTTGGTCGAGGGACATCTCGGACGCGCGCAGCCGCACGACGATCAGGCCGTGGTAATCCTGCGGCACTCGTGACGCTATTGTGCTCCGCTCCCTGAGCGCCGCGTGACTGAGCGCCGCGTGACCGAACGCCTGCCGCGTCCCAAGAAGCGATTGGGACAACACTTCCTCACCGATCCGCGTCTGCTCGCGCGGATTGCCGATGCGCTGGGTGCCACGCGTGAGGACACCGTGTTGGAGATCGGCCCTGGTCGAGGTTCGCTCACCACGCAGCTCCTCGACCGCGCGGGACGCGTCATCGCAATCGAGTTGGATCGTGAGCTCGCCCCGATGCTCGCGGAAAAGCTGCAGCACGAACCGCGCTTTCAGATGGTGGAAGGGGACGTGCTCGAGCAGGATCTCGGCGCGCTTGCGGGGGGCGCGTATCTCCTCGTGGGGAATGTCCCCTACAACATCACGACACCGATTCTCTTTCACGCGATGCGGCGTCCGCGTCCGACGCGTGCGGTGTATCTCGTGCAAAAGGAAGTCGCGGATCGCGTCGTCGCGGCGCCGGGGAGTGAGGCGTATGGCGCGCTCTCGGTGAATGTGCAGGCGCTGGCGACCGCGGAGTTGTTGTTCACCATTGCGGCGGGGGCCTTTAACCCGCCGCCCAAGGTGGAGAGTGCGGTGATTCGCATCGTGCCGCGCACAGATCAACTGCTGGCGCCGGAAGAAGAAGAACCGTTCCGGCTCCTCGTGCAGGGATCGTTTGGCCTGCGTCGCAAACAGATGCGGCGGGTGCTACGCACGGTGCGCGGATGGGACGCGGCGCGAGCGGATGTTGCATTGGGTGCGGCGGGGATCGATCCCGAATCGCGGCCGGAGACGCTCTCCCCGGCGGATTTCCTGCGACTACTTCGAGTGAGTCAATGAGTAGGCGAGGATCTCAAGCTCGGTCGCCATGTTGACCGCGCGGAGCGAGACATCGTCGGGGACGTGCAGTGGGGCAGGGGCAAAGCTGAGAATCGCTTTCACGCCCGCGGCGACGACGCGATCAACTATTGTCTGCGCGGCATCGGCCGGGACGCAGAGCACGGCGATGCGCGGTGTGCGCGCGACGATGTCTGTCTCAAGATCGCGCGTGTCACGCACGGTGATGTCACCGATTGTCATCCCCACCTTGCTCGGCTCGCTGTCGTAGACGCCGACCACGTGGAAGCCGCGGGTCGTGAAGCCGCGGTAGCCGGCGAGTGCGACACCGATCTTGCCGGCTCCGATGATGACCACGGGCCAGGGGTGCTCGAGGCCAAGAATCTCGCGGATGGAGGCGATGAGATCTTTCACGCCGTAGCCGAGGCCGCGCTTACCGAAGGAACCGAAGAACGAGAGATCCTTGCGGACCTGCGCCGAGGTCGTCCCCCCGGAGCGCGCGAGCTCGCCAGAGGAGACGGTGGCCTGTCCGCGGGCCTCGAACTCCTCCAGAAAGCGGAGGTAGAGCGAGAGCCGGCGGACGGTGGATTCGGCGATGGGCTTTGGAGTGCTATTCATAGGCTTGTGAAATCCTTCACAAGCTAGTCAGCGGCTCCAGCCGACTCAAGGCGGGCGGCGAAAGCGGTCGTCGGCGGCCGTCGCGCCCGCAACCGCGCCCGCAACCGCGCCCGCAACCGCCCTCGCTTTGGCGGTCGCGGGGACCCGTCGCCGCCCCCGCTAGATTGCGCCGAATGGAACTCCACACCCTCCCCTTCGTCGTCGTGGACGTCGAGACGACCGGCGGACAGGCAGGCGGGAGCGATCGCGTCACGGAGGTCGCGGCGGTGCACGTTGATGGGGACCGGACCGAGCTGGCTTTTCACTCGCTGATTAACCCCGGGCGCCCGATTCCGTGGCACATCACGCGGCTGACGGGGATCGACGACGCGATGGTGCGCACGGCGCCAAGCTTCGCCGATATCGCTGGCGAGCTAGCCGCGCACCTCGTGGGGCGGATCTTCGTGGCGCACAATGCGCGCTTCGATTTCAGCTTTCTGGATTTCGAGTTTGGGCGCGTGGCACCGACGCCGCTCGGGGCGCTCGTGACGCACCAGCTCTGCACGGTGCGCCTCTCGCGGCGTCTCCTCGCGCATCTGCCACGCCGGAATCTTGATGCCGTGAGCGCGCACTACGGCGTGAGCATCACCAATCGGCACCGAGCGAGTGGGGATGCGCTGGCCACAGCCGAGGTCTTGCGCGGACTGCTGCGCGACGCGTCGCATCGCGGGGTGCACACGTGGGGCGATCTCGATGCGCTGCTGGCGAAGCGCACCGCGAAGGCCAAGCGCGCGGCGATGCCGGGGTGGAGCGAGGGAAGCGAGGGCGTCTGATGTAGATTTGGTTCGTATATGGCCGCTCCCACCCCACTCCACGAATCGCGCCTGCTCGGCGGACTCCGCATTCACGCGCTGCAAGCTGGTGGATGCCAGCTCGACGGCGGCGCGATGTTCGGCGTCGTGCCGAAGACGCTCTGGGAGCGCCGGATTCCTGCGGACGCGAAGAATCGTATCCCGATGGGGATGCGGTGCCTGTTAGTCGAACACCCCGCGGGACTCGTGTTGATCGATACGGGGATCGGCAATAAGGAGGATCAGAAGTTCCACGAGGTCTATGGCGTGGAAGCGGAGGTGCCGGGGCATCGTACGATGCTTGATGCGGCGCTCGCGGCCGCCGGGTTCACCGCAGACGATGTGCAGGTTGTCATCAACAGCCACTTGCACTTCGACCACGCGGGAGGGAACACCGCGATTGATGCGAGTGGTGCCGTGGTGCCGGCCTTCAAGAACGCGCGGTATCTGGTGCACGCTGGCGAGATGGAGTACGCGACGCACACGAATGAGCGCACCGGGGCGAGCTACTTCCCTCGCAACTGGGATGTGCTCAAGGCGACGGGGCAGCTGGAGCTGGTCGCGAGCAGCGTCGAGCTCGTGGCCGGGATCCACATGCGCCCAACGCCCGGGCATACGCCGCACCATCAGAGCATCGTCATGGAGTCGGCGGGGGAAACGGGCGTCTTTCTGGCTGATGTCTGCCCGACCGCGCACCACGTGCCGCTGCCGTGGATCATGGGTTACGATGTCGAGCCGCTGCGGACGCTGGAGAGCAAACGGGCGCTCTGGGCGGATGTGGTGGCGGGGAACTGGCTGGTGGTGTTTGAGCACGATGCCGCGACGAGCTGGGGGCGGATTCGGCTGGGGGCGAAGGGGCACGAGTATTGGAGCGGCGAGGAGCGAGGATCGAGGGTGAGGATCGAGAGTGAAGGGTGAGGGATGAAGGGAGAGGGGAAAGGGGAGGGGAAAGGGGAAAGCGGCGCCCCCTCCCCCTCCTGCTTGGTTCTTCTCCCCTTGTCCCTCTCCCTTCCCCTCGCTCTTCGCTCCTTTCGCCTCCCGCCTCCCTTGCCCCAACCCCCGCCCCCGTCTACCTTTAGCCCTAACTAGTCAAGTGGATGAGCGGGCGCTCATCCCACCCTCTGGCCTCGCTCGCGTGTTGTTCTGCGGAGCGCTGTGCTGCAGGAGTCCAGATAAGCCACTCCGCACAGCGCATGCTGGGCGGTGTTGTCTTTGACGCGGACTCCGAATGCGGGGTCCGCGTTTTGTTTTCCCTTCGTCAGGAGTCGTCGTATCCAGGATACCACAAAGCGAGGCCCCCGCATCAATCGGCAGATTCGTATCTCGCCGGTGCGCGTGATTGGCGCTGATGGCGCGCAGTTGGGGGTGCTTGAAGTGGATGTTGCGCTGACGATGGCAGTCGAAGCCGGACTCGACCTGGTCGAGGTGGCGCCGTTGGCTCGACCCCCGGTGGTCCGCATCATGGACTTCGGGAAGTACAAGTTCGAGCAGGCCAAGATGGCGCGACAGGCGAAGAAGAAGCAGCACGTGATTCAACTCAAGGAAGTGAAGTACCGTCCCGGCATCGAGAAGCACGACTTCGACACGAAGACCAATAAGGCGCGTGGTTTTATCGGAGACGGCAACAAGGTGAAGGTGACGTTGATGTTCCGCGGCCGACAGATTGCTCATCCTGAGCTCGGTATGGCCGTAGTCGAACGGGTCGCCCAGGCGTTGGCCGATGTCGCGAAGATCGAGACCTCGGC
>JAYTDH010000383.1:0-2217 GCA_043736095.1 Gemmatimonas sp. | reverse complement strand
TCAGTACTTCCGGATGATCTAACGGCTGACCAGTGAGTGCACGAATGATCATCCGCCGCCCACTATGTGCCGCCGCCTCGCGAAGCATCTCGACAAAATCCGCCTTGGTGAGATGATAGGAGCAACTCGCTGTGTAGAGCATCCCACCCGGCGACAGCAGCTTCATCGCGCGCAGGTTGATCTCGCGGTATCCGCGGATCGCGCCCGCGATTGAGGCGCGATTCTTGGCGAATGCCGGCGGGTCGAGCACAATCGTATCGTACCGCTCCCCGGCTTTCTCCTCGGCGCGAATCAGGTCGATTGCGTCCGCCTCTACCGGCTCGATGTTCGTAATGCCGTTGAGCGCCGCATTCTCGCGGACGCGAGCCAACGCTGAGGCCGACGAATCCACCGCCTTCACCGACGTCGCGCGCTTCGCCATATGCAGCGCGAACGATCCGTGATAGCTGAACACATCGAGCGCCCGCCCACGGGCCACCGTGCCCACCAGCACGCGCGCTTCCCGCTGGTCAAGGAACGCCCCCGTCTTCTGGCCGGTGTGCGGGGCCGCGAGATACCGCACCCCATGCTCGCGCACTTCGACCGCGTCAGGGACAGTCCCCATCAGCGTCTCCACGCCGCGCGTCAATCCTTCCCGCGTACGCACCGAGGCATCGTTCCGTGCGAGAATGCCCTCGGCACCGGTGATCGCCGTCAGCGCGGCGACAATCTCCGCCCGGAACGCCTCTAGCCCTGCGGAGAGCAACTGCACCACCAGCCACCGGTCGTAGCGATCCACGACGAGCGAGGGGAGCGCGTCTCCCTCGCCGTGCACCAAGCGGCAGGCATTCGTGTCGGAATCAAGGATGCCGGCGCGACGCGAGACGGCCTGCGCAATCCGTGCCGTCCACCACGCCAGGTCGAGCGCACCGTGCATCTCTCTCGTCACGAAGCGCAGTGAGATTTCCGACTGCGGACTCCACAACGCCGTGCCCAGTGGACGTCCCGACTGGTCGGTAACCGTCACCGCGCCCGCCGGCACCGCTGGCGCCGCGACCACATCCGACTTGAAGATCCACGGATGACCGTCCTGCCAGCGCTTGGCGCCGCGGGTCGAGATTACTGCAGGGGAGTGGGGTAACATCCGTGCAATCTATCGCCTCTATGGCCTCCGGGCGGTGGACAGCGCCCGCCGCGCATCGCATCTTCGGACCATGAAGCCTCGGGCCGATCGTTCACGCACCGTCCGCAGCGTCCGTGCCGTGCGCGGCGCCACTACGGTGGCCGCCGACGAGCCCACACTGATCCGCGAGGCCGTCACCGAACTCCTCGAGTCCGTGCTCGACGACAACGACCTCGCTCCCAACGACATCATCTCGGCGATCTTCACCACCACGCCGGATCTCGTCAGCGAATTCCCCGCGCACGCCGCGCGCCTGTACGGGTGGACTGACATCCCGCTGCTCTGTGCGCAGGAACTCCCCGTCCCCGGGGCGCTCACGCGCTGCATCCGCGTGATGGTCCACTGCGAGACGCGTCGCGCCCGGCACGAGATGCGCCACGTCTACCTGCGCGACGCGGTCCTCCTGCGCGTGGATCTGCTCGCGGACTAACACACGGCGAGCGCACCACTATCGCGCCACTTTCGCCCGGCTATCGCTGCGAGCGCACCGTGGAGTCGGGCGGCACATTCACCCCGCGCATCGCACTGTCGAGCCCCGCGGATGCCGCCGCTGCGGCTCGCTGCCGCTGCTCCACCGAATCACGCCGCGCCTCGGCCCGCACGAACACAATCGCCTTCAGATGCTCCGCGTACGTCGAGCGGAACTCGTGATGCCCGTCGGGATGCGCCACGAAGAACTTGTATGGCACCGTCGCCGGATACAGCGCCGCCTTCAGACTCGCAGCGCCGGGAGCGCCAATCGGTCCCGGCGGAAGCCCCGGGCGCCGATACGTGTTATACGGCGACTGCACGTTGAGATCGCGATACAGCACGCGTCCCGGACGCCGCCGCTTCAGCGCGTACTGGATCGTTGGATCCGCCTGCAACGCCATCCGGATCCGCAGGCGGTTGTGGTACACCGCCGAGACCACCGGACGCTCCTCGCCCTTCCGCACTTCCTTCTCCACGATCGACGCCAACGTCACCACTTGGTGCCGCGACATTTTGATTTCCGCGGCTCGCTCATCCCACTCGTCGAGCCAGACTTCCTCAAAGCGATCAATCATCAGCGCCAC
>JAYTDH010000382.1:0-2586 GCA_043736095.1 Gemmatimonas sp. | reverse complement strand
GCAGCGACACCAGTCGGGGCGACGAGGGCCTTGGGGCCGGAGGGACCATCCTCGCTGCACGCAGCGAGCGTGAAGAGCGCAGCCAACGCGGCAATCCGCGAGGACCAACGCGAGCGGACGACAATGGACATGAAGTACTCGGAGTGTGGGTGTGAAATCCAAAGGGATCGGCACCCAAAGGCACCGACCCCTTATAGAAGCTCAGCTTCGTAATGCTCGAGCGAAGTTTGTGTCACGGTCCGGTCAAGAGCGCGGGGCGCTCAAGACGAGCCGCCTTTACTTCCAGCTGACACCAATCGCCAGCTGACGGCCCGCGCGATACGACTCGCGCGTGACTGGGCCCTGCGAAAGGCGATACGGCGCGTCGAGCAGATTACGCGCGTCCATCTTCCACGACCAACGCTCACTCAACGGAAGACGGACCGAGAGATCCACCAGATGACGCGGCTGCTCGATCACATCGGGGAACGGCACGGTGCCCGCAGAGAAGATGCGCGGACCAACCGCCGAGTACAGGAGCGTCGCCGAGTTGCCATTGGTGCCCGTGCGCGACACACCCATGTTCACAACCCACGGCGCCTGTCCCATCATCGCACGGTTGGCGTTCGTGTTGGACGACGCGCCCGTGCCGACGGTGATGTCGCTCTTCATCAGCGTGACATTCGAGAACACCGAGTAAGGATCAAGCGCCGGCATGAATGCGCCGAGTGCCTTACGGACCTCGAACTCCACGCCATAGTTGAACGCTTCCTGTGCATTGAAGAACGAGACGAATGGCTGACCACCGGTCGCGAGGTCAATCCGCTCAATCGGACGATCAAAGCGCTTGGCGAAGACGCCAACGCTGAACAGCTCACCCGACGCGAGGAACGCTTCGTACTTGAAATCGTAGTTCTGAATCAGCGTGCGGACGAGGTCGCCGTTCCCGCGCGTGATCTGGCCGCCCACAACTTCGAGATACTGTACCGGCGAGAGCTCGCGATACTCGGGGCGTGCCAGTGTCTGCGACGCCGAGGCGCGCAGTTGCGAACGGTTGCCGAGCTGCATGTTCACCACGAGCGCAGGAAGCACGTCCGTGTTGTTCAAGCGGGAGACGAAGCGGTTGTTGTTCGACAGCGCCGTGCTCACCGTGATGTCGGCGTGCTCGACGCGCGCACCCGCGATGACACGGAAGCGGTGGCCGAGCTGCATCTCACCCATCAGGTAGCCGGCGCCGAGACGCTCGGACGCGTCATAGATGCCGTCTTCCGCCACGTTGATGATGTTGAACATGTCGTCGGTGCCGCTGGTGAATCGACCGTCGAACAGTTGCTCGGCCGGGAGCCCGCGATCCGTGAGCGGCACCAGGTTCGACACAATGGAGAACTGGCGGTTGAAGGCCGAACGATCGGTCGTGCGGAAGGCGCCGCCGACCTTGATGACCGGCGCGTCGGCGGCCTCACCGAGCTGAATCTTGTAGTTGGCTGCGTAGAACATGTTGTTTTCCTGCAGGTCGCCGAAGGTGCGACGGGCGACGTCCGGATTGCCATCGGACCAGACGAACGGACCGTCCTGCACGAACTGCGCGTACACGAGATCCGAGCGATCCGGCTCGCGGCGCGACACGCCCGAGGTCGAAATCGCCCAGTCGAACTGCTGACGACCAGTAATCGAATGCTCACCCTTCAGCTGCGTGCTGCGGATCGAACGCTCGACGAAGCGGAGCGTCATCCGCTCCACGTTGGCGCCGCTGAATGAGTAGGCCGGACCAGCGCTGCGGCGCGCGTCGTTGTCGGCGCTTCGCGTGTACGTGTTGTTGAGCGAGATCAGCGCCCTCGGCGTGACCATCGCGCTGAAGTTCAGCAGGCCGCCCCACTGCGCCGACTGCGACGTTCCCTCGCCCTTCCAGTACTCAAGGACCTCCGCCTTCCCGTCACGCTGAACAGGGTTGGCCTGATAGTCGTCGGCGCGGATGTCGTTCGACATCGCGTAGGTGAACGATCCGAGATAGCCAATGCGGAGCCCAAGGAGCGGGTCCTGTCCGCCGACCGACACGCCGAACGAACCGTTCGGAAGACCGGTGGCCTGCATCGGCGTCCACGCATTCCGGAGCTGGCTGATCGCGCCGTTGACCTGCGTGCGATCCGTCAGTCCGCTCACTGCTCCGGCTGTCGCCAGACCGGACGGCAAGTTGCGCTCGCGGCCGCCGTACCCAAGCCACTCGGTACCGACACGCGGCGCTGAGACGACCGACTGACCGGTGATCGCATCATTGAAGCCCAGCGAGCTGGAGAATGTGATCGCGCGGCGCGCCGGATACTCGCGGGTGCGGATGTCCACCGACGCACCTGAGAAATCGCCAGAGAGGTCGGGGGTGAACGTCTTCGACACATTGATCGACTGAATCAGCGACGACGGAAAGATGTCGAGCGGGACGTAGCGCTTCTCGGGCTCAGGGCTCGGGAGGCGTGCGCCATTGAGGTTGGTGACTGTGTAGCGCTCGCCAAGTCCGCGCACGAAGACGCTCCGGCCGTCCTGCACCGTGACGCCTGACACGCGGGCAACGGCCTTCGCGGCGTCGCTATCTGGGCTCTTCGCCATCTGCTC
>JAYTDH010000381.1:0-4451 GCA_043736095.1 Gemmatimonas sp. | reverse complement strand
CGAAACGCTTGACTTGGGTTCTCCCAGACGTATGCTTCCACGAACCCTTTCTGGAGCTTCGGTGCCGACTATCCGCGACCTCGTAGCGACCCTCCGCCGGTTCGACGGCGTCCAGGCCGCCGCTGTGCTCGGCCGCGACGGGCTGCTGATCGACAACGATTCGGATGCCGGCATCGACAGTGAGTCTGTTGCGGCGCACATCCCCAGCATCCTGCAGTTCTGCGATGAGGCAGGCCACGCCGCGGGGATTGGCGGGCTCCAGAGCGCCGTGCTTGAGCATGGCGAGGCCACGGTCGTGCTCGCCACGATGTCTGCCGACGTGGTGTTGCTCGTCATCGTGAAGTCAGACGCGAACGTGGGCGCCCTCTTGTACGACATCCGGCGCCATCGCGCGGGTCTCGCCTCGCTGGTCTGAGTCGACCGACGGTGTCCGACGCCGAGCCGGTCCTCACGCTGCACCGCAC
Organism: Gemmatimonas sp.; assembly: GCA_043736095.1. GTDB lineage: Bacteria > Gemmatimonadota > Gemmatimonadetes > Gemmatimonadales > Gemmatimonadaceae > Pseudogemmatithrix. The sequence continues at coordinate 3,987 of JAYTDH010000381.1, read as the reverse complement.
CCGGATCCTCGTCGCCGACGACGAGCCGCACATCGGGCGCATTATCAAGACGAAGCTCGAACAGGGTCCGTTCATCGTGGACCTCGTCTACGACGGACAAGAGGCGCTGGAGGCGCTCGAGCAGCCTCCCGCCGTTGGCCTGATGATCCTCGACCTCATGATGCCTCGCCTGACGGGGCTCGACGTGTTGGATCGAGTACGGAGCGATGCGCGGTTCCGTCATCTTCCCTGCCTCATCCTGACCGCTGCTGGCCAGGACCACCAAGAACAGGACGCGCGCCGTCGTGGCGCCGATGAGTTCATGACCAAGCCATTCAGCCCGAAGCGTCTCTTGGCGCGTGTCACAGAACTCGTTGAGGGGGCCGCTGCTCGATGACCGCTCCGCTCTTCGGTGTGGTGCTCGCAGGCGGGATCGGTTCGCGCTTCTGGCCGTTAAGTACCCCGGCGCGGCCAAAGCAGTTGTTGCCCCTCGTGACTGCCGTGTCGATGCTGGAGGATACGATTGGGCGGCTCAAGGGACTCGTGGATCGCTCGCGCATCCTGATTCTGACGAGCGCGCAACTCGCCGCCGCGATCCGGGCGACGGTGCCGTGGCTCGCAGCAGATCAGGTGCTTGAGGAGCCGCGCGCCGCCGGCACTGCAGCGGCGCTCGCCTGGGCCGCGCTCGAAGTGCGCCGACGGGGCGGCCCGCGCGCCTCAATGCTCTCGGTCCACGCCGATGCGGCGATTGGAAACGACGCACGCTTCCGTGAAATCCTCGCCCTCGCGGTGCGGTCCGCCGAGACGCACGGCACACTGACCACGGTTGGGATTGTGCCCGTGGATGCGAACCCCGGACTTGGCTACATCGAACCTGGCGCGGCGCTCGATTCAGACTGTCGGCGCGTGGCGCGATTCCTCGAGAAGCCGAGTCGGGCGCGGGCTGAGGAGTTGGTGGCGGCGGGTTGTCTGTGGAACTCAGGAATCTTCGCGTGGCGCGCGGATGACTATCTCCGCGAGGTGGCGGTACACACCCCCGAGCTGAGCGCGGCGCTCGCGGCGGCACCCGAGGGCGCGGCGGCATTCTTCGCCGCGGTGACGCACACCGTGAGCGTAGACGTCGGCGTCCTCGAACGGAGTGCGAAAGTCGCGGTGGTCGCTGGCGATTTTGGATGGGACGACGTGGGTACCTGGGCGGCGCTGCGGCGGGTGCGGGCGCACGATGCATCGGGGAACGCGACGCACGGTGACGTGCACTACGTGGATGCGCACAACAACGTCGTGCACGCAGACGCCGGACGGGTCGTGATGTACGGCGTGCACGATCTCGTGGTCGTGACGCGCAACGGCCTGACAATGGTGACGACGGTGGAGAAATCCGATACGCTCAAAACGATGCTTGACGCGCTCCCAACGCATGTGGTGGAGGAGCGATGAACGGCTTCGTCCTGTATGACGACGCGACGGCGCGCGACTTCGAGCCGTTCGCACTGACCCGTCCGGCGGGGGAACTGCGGGCGGGCGCGGCTCTCATTCGCGAGCGGTGGGTGCGGGCCTTAGGCGAGGCGGCGAGCGGATTTATCGGGAGTGCGCATCTCGCCGAGTTTACGGAATTCGACGCGCCGCACGCCTCGTCGGGAACGCTCGCGGTGGGGACCTGGGTGGTGAACGCGCGATGTGCTCCGGCACTCGGCGCACTCGCGATTGGTCATCGAGTGGGGACGATTCGCTGCAACGGCGTGGTGGCGGCGGTGCGGCTCGCGGCGGCGTGCGAGGTCCAGACGCTCGCCGACGGCACACTCGATCTCGACGCACTGGCCAGTGGTGAGAGCACCGACGTGCCGGGATGGTGGTTCGCCGCGGCGTGGGATCTCGTGGGGCACCTCCCCGCGATGCTCCTGGCCGACACTCAGGCGTTGTTGCCGACGTCTCCCGATGCCTGTGGGATGACGGTCGTTGGCGCATACGCCGCGCACGTCGAGGCAGGGGCAAAGATTGAGCCGATGGTCATCGCGGACACGACGGCTGGCCCAGTTGTGGTCCGGACAGGCGCGCATATCCAAGCGTTCACACGCTTGGTGGGTCCCTGCGTGATCGGGGAGGACAGCACCGTGATGGGTGGCCGCATCGCGACATGCAGCATTGGCCCGAAGGTGAAGGTCTGCGGCGAGATGAGTGTGACGATTGTGATCGGCCATGCGAATAAGGGGCACGATGGATTCGTCGGGCACAGCGTGATTGGGCGGTGGGCGAACTTTGGTGCGGGGACCATCACGAGCAATCTCAAAAACTCGTACGGAGAGGTCACGATGTGGGCGCCCGGCGGACAGCGCCGCACGGGACTGCAGTTTTTGGGGGCGCTCGTGGGAGATCACGCGAAGACGGGGATTGGCACGCGTCTCTCAACGGGGAGCGTGCTCGGCGCCGGGGCGAACGTGTTCGGCACACGCCAACCGCCGAAGTTGGTACCGCCGTTTGCTTGGGGTGACGGCGAGCCGTGGGAGACATTTGATCTCGGGCGTTTCCTGACGGTAGCGACGCGCGTGATGGGCCGGCGCGGTGTGTCGGTTGGTCCGGAAGGACCGCGCTACTGGGCCGCGGTGTTCGCGCGACGCGATCGCGCGTGATTCTCGCGCGTCGAGCCGCCGTGGACTGCCGCACGTGAAAATCTGGTCGCTTGGGAGCGGGAGCCGCGGCAACGGGATCGTCCTCGTTGAGGGCGAGCGAGCGCTTTTGGTGGATTGCGGCTTTGGCCCCCGGGCGATTGCGACTCGTCTCAAGAGCATCGGCATCGCGCCGGAGCAGATCGTGGGGCTCGTGATTACGCATGAGCACCAGGACCATGCCGATGGCGCGGCGCGGGCTCAGCACAAATGGCGCTGGCCTGTGTACGCGAGTGCAGGCACCCTCGCGCGGCTGCCTGAGATCGCCACGCGTTGGCAACGCCCCGTCACGCCTGGCGATGCGGTGTCGGCGGAGGAGTTCACCTTGGAGAGCGTGGCGATCCCCCACGATGCGGCTTCACCACTGGCCTTCGCGATTACGGCGACGGCGAGTGGCGCGCGGGTGGGCATCGCGCACGACTTGGGCGCCGTCCCCAACGCATTGCCGCCGCTCTTTGCGCGGTGCGACGTGTTGTTGATTGAAGCAAATCACGACGAAGCGATGTTGCGCACTGGTCCCTACCCAGCCGCGCTCAAAGCGCGCATCAGAAGTGGACGTGGTCACATCGATAACGCGCAGGCCGGCGCGTTGGCCGCCGCGCTCGTGCATCCCGCGCTGCAGATGATTGCGCTTTTGCATCTGAGCGAGACAAACAACACGCCGGCCCTCGCCGCGCAGGCGGTGGAGCGGCTGGTGCGACGCGCGGGCTCCAGCGTCCCTGTGCGCGCGGCGGCGGGGCGGACACCGGATGCGTTGGTCACGCTGGGGGCGCCGCTGGCCTCGTCGCGGGCGGGTGGGCCAAGTGGGCCAAGTGGGCGAACTGGGCCACCGGGAACCGCCGGGCCGATGCAACTATCGCTCGCGGTCTGAGCGTTCATTAGTCCGAAACCCCGGTGGCCCGTGCGGGGTGTTCGCGGCTCGACGCGTCACGCATTCGGCGACGACGTGCTTCCGTCCCTTAGTACACCTGGTGACTATCCGAGTCATGCGAGCCTCACCCTCCTGGCGACAAGACGCCCCCGCCGCTCTGGTTGTGTTCCTCGTCGCCGTCCCGCTGTGCCTCGGGATTGCGCTGGCGTCTGGGGCCCCGCTCTTCTCTGGCATCATCGCGGGTATCGTTGGCGGCATCGTCGTGGGATTGCTGTCCGATTCCGAACTAATGGTGAGTGGCCCCGCCGCCGGCCTCACGGTGATCGTGCTCGGTGCGATTACGCGCCTTGGAGCATTCGAGAGCTTTCTCGCGGCGGTGGTGCTCGCTGGCGCGCTCCAGATGCTGTTGAGCGTGCTCCGCGCTGGAGTCATCGGTTACTACTTCCCGACGGCAGTCATTAAGGGGATGCTCGC
>JAYTDH010000380.1:0-10813 GCA_043736095.1 Gemmatimonas sp. | reverse complement strand
TCGTGGGGCTGGCCATTCACCGTAAGTCGCACGCGGGGCTCCGCTGAGGGGTGCCCCAATATTACAGCGCGACGCGGGCGACCGTTTGCGCGACGCCTAGAAGCGCGTACTGCAGGACGGCGATGAAGTGGCAGGTCGTTCCGGCGACTACGCAGACATGCCAGAGCGCGTGTCCGAATCGGATTTGCGCATCCTTTACATAGAACAGCACCCCGCCGGTGTAGCAGAGCCCCCCGGCGAGGAGCCAGAGCAGTCCCGCGTGTGGGACGCGTGTGAGCATCGGTTGGATGGCAATGACGCCCATCCAGCCCATTGCCACGTAGAGTCCGGTCGAGAGTCGCGGGAAGATGAAGCCGAGCTTCACCTTAGTGATGATCCCGGCAATGGCGAGTGACCATATGACGCCGAGGATTGTCCAGCCCCACGGACCGCGCAGCGGACCGAGCGCGAAGGGGGTGTAGGTGCCCGCGATGAGCAGATAGATCGCCGAGTGATCGATGACGCGAAAAACACTTTTGGCCCGCCCCGGCGCGAGGGCGTGATAGATCGTCGAGGAGAGATAGAGCGCGACCATCGACGCACCGAAGATGGCGCTGGCGACCACGAGCATCGGCCGCGCCACGCGCACCGTCTGCACCACCAACACGACGAGTGCGGCGATGCTCAACGCGAGTCCCAAGCCGTGGATCAGGGCATTGGCGACTTCTTCGCCACGGGTTTGTGCGCGTGCGAGCTTCATCATCCGGAAGCTAGTCGCTGCGAAGGAACTTGAGCAGATGCCGCATGTGCAACACGGCCTCTCCATTGCGTGAGTCGAACCCCGCGAAGCAAGTTCCCCGTTGAGCCGCACTTCCTCTCTCGTTAGGAGCCGCCGTGAAGCCGTTGATTCTCGTTGCACTGGCCCTCACCGGTGTCTTGGCGACGCCATCGTCCGCCCTCGCGCAAAAGGATGGAAGCCCGCGCCCACCGAGCGCTCCCGTCGCCACCGGCCGCTACACCTGGTGCTCCGCCCTCACCGCGCCGCCGCTCCAGCGGTGGTTCTCCGGCGTATTTCTGGCGCCCGCCGACACCACGATTAATCTCACCGTCGGATTCGGCGACGCCATCAAAGCCAAGCACCATCCGAATCCGCAGGATATGTCGTGCCGGGAGAACTTCCCTACCCGCGAGGCCGCCGAGCAGGCACGCACCCGGAAGATGCCCGCCGATATGGTCTGGCGGCTACCGACGCTCGCGGTGGAATGGGTGTACGTCGCGCCGTAATCACCGGCGTGCGGACTACTTGAGGAGGTATTCCACCGTCGCCACCACGCGCACGACTTTGTTCACCTGACTCGCTTCGCTGATCCCCTGCGCCTGGTCGCGCGGGAGGATCTCGAAGTAGCCCTGATTCGCTTGGCGGATTCCACCGAGGTCGCTCCCGGCGTCTAGCGCGAACTGCTCCGCTGCCTCACGTGCCCGCGCCGTGGCCTGCGCGATCATCGCTGGCTTGAGTTCGTTGAGCCCGGTGAATACAAAGGTCGGCCCACCATTGCCGTACTGCTCACCGCTCGAGAGCACAACGCCCTCGCTCACGAGCTCGTGCACCTTCTGGCTCGCCGCCGCGACGACATCCGGCTGTGTGCTCCGCACCATCACCGTCTGCGTGATGATGTAACGCGGTCCCGAGCGATTCCCACCGTACTGATTGGCCTCGGCGTCGGTGACGGCGAACTCCTGCAGCGTGAGCTGCGTGGTGTCGACGCCGTTGCGCCCGAGGAACGCGCGGATTTTGCGAACGCTCTGCTGCAGCTGCGTGTTCGCGGCGGCGAGATCGTTGTTGGCCGACACAATGCGCAGGGGCCAGATCGCCAGATCGGCCTTTGCCTCCTTCTCCGCGACGCCTTTCACGGTGACGTAGCGCTCGGCTTGCTTGGCCCGGACGAATCCGCTGCCGGCAAAAAGACCACCGACGGCGATGCCGAGGGCGAGGACAGTGGTGCCAATGAGGGGACGATCGAGGGCGCTCATGATGCAGATCTCCGAACGAGGGGCGAACAGAGAGAAACTACACCACAATCAGGGTTGCTGGCCCGCTCGCAGATTGGCGAGCGCACGGAAGGTGCCGCGTCGATGGCGACAGCGCGAGCGCGGACGTAACTTGTTCGGCGGTAGACCGCCTCCCGAGGAGCCCCGTTGGCCGAGTTCACAGAACGACTGCAGGCAGCAATGGGCAGCGCCTACCGCGTCGAGCGCGAACTCGGCGGCGGCGGAATGAGCCGCGTCTTTGTGGCCGAAGAGATTTCGCTCGGTCGCAAGGTCGTGGTGAAGGTGCTCCCGCCAGAGATGGGCGCGGGACTCAACGCCGAGCGCTTCCGCCGCGAGATTCAACTCGCCGCCTCGCTTCAGCATCCGCACGTGGTGCCCTTGCACGCCGCGGGGCGGACCGACGAACTCGTGTGGTACACGATGCCGTTGATCGAGGGCGAATCGCTCCGTGCGCGGATCGCGCGCCAGGGTGAGCTACCAGTCGCGGAGACGGTGCGGATCCTCCGCGACGTCGCCGACGCCCTCGCGTATGCCCACGCGCACAACGTCGTGCACCGCGACATCAAGCCAGACAACGTGCTCCTCTCGGGCCGTCACGCGGTCGTTACCGACTTCGGCGTGGCAAAAGCGCTCAGCGATTCCACGGGTGAGTCCTCGCTGACCTCCGTGGGAATCGCGCTGGGAACGCCGTCGTACATGGCGCCGGAGCAGGCCGCGGCCGATCCCTTCGTGGATCATCGCGCCGACATCTACGCGCTTGGCGCGATGGCGTATGAGATGCTCACCGGCAAGCCGCCGTTCGGCGGATCTCCGCAGATGGTCCTCGCGGCGCACGTCACGCAAGCGCCTGAGCCCGTCACGTCGCGCCGCGCGAGCGTGCCGCCGGCGCTCGCGACACTCGTGATGAAGTGTCTCGAGAAAAAAGCAGCGGATCGTTGGCAGTCCGCGAGTGAGGTGCATCAGGCGCTTGAGTTGATGGCCACGCCGAGCGGTGGCATGACACCGACCGATGCCGTGCCGGCCACCAAGGCAACCGCGGTCCAGACGAAGTCGCCGAAGCTGGTCGGCACGATTGTCGCCACGGCGATTCTCCTCTCCGTCGCAGGCGCGCTCGCCGTCTTTCAGCCGTGGAAAATGACGGAGGCGGAGTTCGCGCTCGATCCTAAGGTCGTTGCGGTGCTCCCATTTCGTATCGCGGGCGCCGATGCTTCCCTGCACTACCTGCGGCAAGGGATGCAAGATCTTCTGCACGCGAAACTCACCGGCGAGGGGGGTCCACGCGCGGCGGACGTGCAGTCGGTGGTCGCGGCCGCGCGCGATGAGGGCGACGAGAGCATTGATCTCTCGGGTGAAGCGCTGCAGCGCGTCGCCAAGCGACTCGGCACGGGGCTCGTGATTCAAGGCAGCATCGTCGGACAGCCTGAGCGTTTCGTGATGCAGGCGGCGCTCCTCGAAATGCCCAGCGGCCGGCAGATTGCGCAAACGAGCATCGAGGGAACGAAGGACAGCATCTTCGCGATGGTCAACGGACTTGCACAACGTTTACTCGCGTTGAGTGGCGGAGCATCGGAGGCGCAGCTCGAGGCGCTCACGACGACGAACTTCGAGGCGATGCGCGCATACCTCGATGGACAGGCCTTCTTCCGCCGAGGCGACTACGTCAAGGCGACGAACCGCTTGGAGGAGGCCGTACGCGCCGATTCCACCTTCGCGCTCGGTCTCTCGGCGCTCATTGAAGCGAGTGGTTGGTCGGGGTCTCAGACGGATATGCGACGCGTGCGCCGGCTCGCGTGGCAGCATCGCGACAAGCTGCACGCGATTGATCGGCAGTTCTTCGAGATCCGCGTGGGCTCACGTTATCCGGACTTTACGCCCGAGGACGTCACCGTCCGTGATCTCGAGGCGCTCGTGCGGGCACTCCCCGAGAGCCCACTCGCGTGGTACTACCTCGGCGATCACCACTTTCATTACGGCGGGCTCAGCGAACGCCCCAACTCGCTCGCGGAGGCATCCATCGCGTTCGATCGGGCACTCGCGCTCGACCCGAACTTCGTCACGCCGCTCGATCATCGCGTGCGAGTCGCCGAACTACTCGGCGATACTGCGGGTTTCCGACTGTTTGCCAAGCGGAGGCTCGCGCTGAGCAGCGAGGGAACGATTCTCCGCGAGATCGAAATCTTCTCGGCGCAGTGGTCCGGCGACCTCACCGAGCGCCGACGCGGACAACGCGTGATGATCGACTCCGTCAGCGCGAGGCAGTCGCACAACATGATCACCTGGAGTATGAGCGTTCCGTGGATTGTCCTGGTGGCAGACTCGGTCCTCATCTCCCCGCGTTGGCGGACCCCGTCTACGGAAGAGAGGCTCCCACTCGCGACTCTGGCGATTGACGTTCGGAGCGCCCAGGGACGGCTCGGCGATCTGGACGCCACATCCGAGGCGATTCACGCTGCAGCCGGCGCGCCGCCTGGTGCATATGACGCCGTGTATGCAGCATGGCACGCGTTGGAGGGTGATCTGGCGGGCGCACGGCGACTGCTGCCCCGTGGCACGAACGCAGCGCCGAGCTTCGAACACGTCATCGCGCTCACCGAGCTCGGTGAGTTCCCCGCTGCGAGTGCGATGCTGACACAGCTCCGTGCGCTCTCGGCGCGCGACACCGTGGTGGACGACGCAATCGGGGATCGTCGGCACACGCTCGCCGTTGCCGAAGCATACTTGGCCACGGCGCGCGGGTCCTCCGATGCGGCGCGACTCCGCCTCCTCGCGGACTCGCTCGCCCGGGGGCACGGGCGCGACGGTGAGCTGAACAGCATTCTCCTCGCGCGCGCCCACCTGAAGGGGAACGACCCGCAGCGTGCGCTGGTCGCCATCGGCCGTGTGATGAGAACCCTCGGCGACGACAACTCCGCACTCTACTCCGTGCGGCGACTCCTGGAAGCACGTCTCGCGGTGGCTACGGGCGATCGCGAGCGTGCGCGACGGGCCTACGAGGCCTACCTTCGGTGGCGCACGAATCCCGATCCCGTGCTCATTCCCCAGCGCGACAGCGCGCGCGCTGAGCTCGCGGGAATCCGCTAGGGCACGATGGCCCACGTTAGATCGCTGATTCGAACATTCGAGGATCGAGCATTGAAGGTTTGTCCGCATCGTGCGCGGCATGCTCGGTATTGCCCTGGCGTTTGCGCTTCCGTCGGCGGTGATCGGCAGCGCGTTGGCTGCCGCCGCTGAAACGCTGTGGCCCGGTGTTTCCAGTCAGGGGCCGTTGCCCGAGTTCTACACGTGGGTCGCGCTGTCCGGCCCATTGGTGTTCGGAACGCTTGGTGGCCTTTCCGGGGCGCTGTATGCGTTGATGCTTGCCCTCTTCGGACGGCGGTGGTCGTTTGACCAACTCACGACCACGCGCGTGATTGGCCTCGGCGCCACCGGAGGGCTTGCGATGGGAACGCTGCTCTTCGGGACGGCCGGAGCGTACTTCAGAATTTGGCCGGTGCAGTACAGCATCGGCGTGGGCATTGCCGCCGTCCTCGGCGCAGCATCTGCGTGCTCCCTTGAGCCGAGTGGAGGTTCCGGGAGGAATGCATCGCGGGATCGCGTTGCGCCGCTTCTCGCCAGAGCGGCCGACTGGATGGCCACCATGAGCCGGTCCGCGTGGGGGTGATCTACCGCTCGCGCCCCAAGACCCGGGCGCTCGTCCACCAGCGACTCACGGGGAGGTCCGGAGGGTGGCCCCCGGGCGACATCGTCATCATCCCCGCGGGCCTGCCGCACCGGCTGAGCGAGCTCGACGGGCCGATGTCGTACACGATGTACCGCATCGAGCCGGGATTCCCGGAGACTCGGTTCGTTCGATTCGTTGATGGGCGCACGGACTGGCGTGTATGTGCTGGAGGACGGCGGCGGAGCGATGGTGGCCCGTGCGTGGCTGAGTGAGTACGCCGAGCGCACGCTCGATGTCCAGTACTTCATCTTCTCCTCCGACAACGTGGGCCTCATCGCGGCCGACTACCTCGTGCGGGCCGCGGATCGCGGCGTCCGGGTTCGGGTGTTGGTGGACGATGTCCTGGTGGAGGCGGACTCGGCCGACTATCACAACCTGCTCTCTCGAGATAACGTATGCCCCAACCGAGGAGAGGATTCGCATGGCGGATGTCAACGGACGCATCGCGGCAGCACTCGCCGATCGCTACACGATCGAGCGGGACCTCGGCGAGGGTGGCATGGCCACCGTCTATCTCGCGCGGGACCTGAAGCACAACCGCCTGGTCGCGCTCAAGGTGCTCAAGCCCGAACTCGCGGCGGTGATCGGTGGCGAGCGGTTCCTCAAGGAGATTGAGGTCACCGCCGGACTCCAGCACCCGCATATCCTCCCCCTGCACGACTCGGGCGAGGCCGACGGATTCCTCTTCTATGTGATGCCGTACGTCGCCGGCGAGACGCTCCGCGACCTGCTCAAGCGAGAGAAGCAACTCGGGATCGACGAGGCGGTCGCGATTGCCAAGTCGGTGGCCACCGCGCTCGACTACGCGCACCGCCAGGGCGTGATCCACCGCGACATCAAGCCCGAGAACATCCTCATGAACGACGGGCAGGCGCTCATTGCCGACTTCGGCATCGCACTCGCCGTCTCGCATGCGAGCGGCACGCGGATCACCGAGACGGGACTCTCGGTCGGGACGCCGCACTACATGAGCCCCGAGCAGGCGATGGGCGACCGCGAGCTGGACGCGCGCTCCGACGTCTACTCACTCGGTGCGGTGCTCTACGAGATGCTCGTCGGGGACCCACCCTACACGGGGAGCACCGCGCAGGCGATCGTTGCGAAGGTGATCACTGAGAAGGCGCCGGCGGTGACCGTGGCGCGCGACACGGTCCCGCACAACGTGGCGGCGGCGATCCAGAAGGCGTTGGCCAAACTGCCCGCGGATCGATTCCACACGGCGGCCGAGTTCGCGGCAGCGCTGACCAACCCATCGTTCACGATGCCGATGGGGGCGACGTCGCAGGGAATGGGCGCTGCGGGGACAATCGATGCGCGGTCGCGCGGCCGGCGGGTGGTGGTCCCGGTGGCACTCGGGCTGCTCGCGATCGCGGCGGTCTGGGGATGGCTGCGTCCGAGCACACCGGCGCTGGTCGCGCGGTACGGACTGGCATTGCCGCCGGACCAGGCGTTCGTCGATGGTCTCGTCCCTGGTATCGCACTGGCGCCCGACGCGAGTTGGATTGTCTACGTCGGGCCAGCGACCGCGCAGGGGCAACTCTGGGTGAAGGCGCGGGACCGCTACGAGGCGACGCCGCTCGCGGGGTCGGCCGGTGCGCAGGCTCCGGTGGTCTCACCGGACGGCGAGTGGATCGCCTTCTTTGCGGAGGGCCAGCTCCGGCGGATCCCAGCCGGAGGAGGGTCGGCGCTCAAGCTGGCGGATTCCGTTCGAATGGATTTCGGGACTGCCGCCTGGCTGGACGACGGTTCGCTGGTCTACCAGGACCAGGCATTCCGGCTGCGGCGAGTCACCGAGGGCGGTGGCGTCCCCGAGGTCGTCCAGACACCGGAGACCGATCGATACTTCCTGTTGCCGAGCGGGTTACCCGGCGGCAAGGGCGTGCTCTTCTTGAAGTGCGATGTTGGCTGTCAATCCGTCTCCGAACTCTGGGCGCGCCCTCTCGGGTCCGGCGAGGCGCGGATGCTGATCCCCGATGTCGCGCAGGGGTGGTATGCGGAGGGACAGTTGATCTACGTGCGCCGGGATGGCGGAGTGTTCGCGGTGCCGTTCGATGCGGCGCGCCTGGAGCTTTCAGGCACTCCCGTGCCCGTCTTCGAAGGCGTTCAGGTGGCTGGCGTCTTTGCGGACATGGCGCTCTCCCGTTCCGGCACGCTCATCTACCTCGCGGGGAGCGCGACCAACGTTGAGCTTGGATTGGAAGCGGTCTGGGTGTCGCGCGACGGAAAGGCGACTCCCGTCGATACCACCTGGAGGTTCCAGACTGGCCAGAACCCGGGATGGTCGCTCTCTCCGGACGGTACGCGACTGGCGATCGCCCTGCAGACCGATGACGGTCAGGATATCTGGATCAAGGAGCTCGACCGGGGTCCGCTCTCGCGGCTCACGCTGAGCAAGGAGCAGGATCAGCGCCCGCGCTGGACCTCGGACGGACGCTCGGTGCTGTTCACGTCGATTCGTGGGGACAGCGGCATACGCAGCCTCTACCGGCGTCGCGCCGACGGGACGGGCGCCGACGAGCTGGTGATCGGCCTCAAGCGCGAAATCCAGGAAGCGGTCCAGTCACGAGATGGCGAATGGGTGATCCTGAGAAATTCCGGCACGTCGAACGGCCGGAACGAACGCGATGTGGTGGCGATCCGTCCAGGGAAGGATTCCGTTCCGCTCTCGCTCCTCACCGAAGCGTACGACGAGAAGGCGCCGGCGCTCTCGCCGAACGGACGTTGGTTGGCGTACGAATCGAACGAGACCGGTCGCGAAGAGATCTTCGTGCGCCCCTTCCCCAACGTCGGGGATGGCAAGTGGCAGGTCTCGACGGCGGGCGGGCGGATGCCGCTCTGGGCACACAACGGGCGCGAGCTCTTCTTCATGAACGCGCGTCAGGAGCTCATCGCACAGTCGGTGGTGGCGGAGTCCGAGTTCCGGCGTGGCGAGCAACGCGTGCTCTTCACCTTCGGCGAGGAGTACCTGCTCAGCACCCACTACACGCCGTTCGATATCAGCCCGGACGACCAGCGCTTCATCATGGTGCGCACGGTTGGCGCGCGCGACGTGGCGGGTGCGCCGGGACAGTTGATCGTCGTGCAGAACTGGCTGCAGGAGTTGAAGGGGAAGGTGCGGCGGTAGGGGGCGTCGGGCACGTCACGCGCCCCTAGGTTCACCCGCGCACCGGAGCTCGCGAGACTGTACAGGTCGCGACGGCCGTCGATGTCGTGGTCGCCGGCGGCCTGTTCCGGACTCATGTACAACGAGGTGCCGAGCGAGTGTCCGACCTGCGTCATCCGCGTCTCGTCGACCGACCGACCGGAACGCCCGTGCAATCTCGAAGTCCGCCACGAGCCCGTGCCCGTCCTCGAGGAGGATGTTCTCGGGCTTGATGTCGCGGTGGATCACGTCGCGTGCGTGCGCGTGTGCCAGTGCACCGGCCACCTCGCGCGCGATGCGGAGCGCGTGGGCGACGGGGAGCTACCGGTCCCGCGAGAGCCGGTCCCGCAGCGACTCGCCATCAAGGTACGATTTCTGGGCGAGCACCCGCGAGGATCACGCTCATGATTATGGGTCCGATGACAGCACCCGATACGAGATAGACGCCCACTGCAATCCAGAACATCTTCGGAGATTTTGTCCGATAGTGGGGCCCAGTTTTTGTGCGGACCACGCCCGTCTGAATACCGCGGACGGCCATCCAGAAGAAGACAATCGAAATCAGGCCTGCGGCGAGCGCGGCAAGGGTTTCGAAGCGCGACAGAGTGCAACCCCGTGGCTGGAGGACGAGAAAAACGTAGCGCTCACCGATTCCTCACGCGAGGCGCTCGTCGGCCGCAGCTGCACCTCACCACGGGCAGCTCCCACTCGGCGAGAAGCTGTAGCCGCCGATCATATTGCTCGTGGAGAGATCGTTGAACGTGAGGAGCTGCGTCTGCGCGTCGAGATTCGATGTGAACAGGTAGCGTCCTCCGGCGACGCCCTCGAGTACGCCGGAGCTCCGGGAGATTAGGCCCCAGTAACCCTGCGTCACCGTCGTTGCCCCACCGAGGCTTCCCTTGAAACGCGCCGTGGAGCGACCCGTGGAGCGACCGACTCCGCTCTCGACACGCCAACTGACGCAGACCCCGGACGTTTCTTCGACCCACCAGGCGCTGCTCGTCAGCGTCGCAACGGCAAACTTTCCGGGCACATGTGCGCCGGAGCTATTCGTCATGCAGTGATACCCTGAGGGGAACGATGTCGGCGTTGCACTTGAGGTGCACACGAGACTCAGCCCCGTGCTCCCGGTCGCGCTCACTTTGAGCACGGACATCGACTGACTCGGCTGCGTCGGCATATTCGCTGCCTGCGTTGAGATCGCGAACGCCCCGACGCCACCCGAAAGACTCGACGAGCCGGTGAGTCGAATCGTGGTCGAGGACGCCGTGGGCGCGATCGTTGAGCCGGCTGGGAAGGCCGCCTTCACGCCGGACGGGAGATTCTGGACCGAGATGGTCACCGTGCCGGGTGTTCCAATGTTCACGCCGGTCGTGGTGAATCCACCGCCGATTCGTGTCACGGCGACGTTCATGTCAAGCGTCTCGCCCGCTGCGAGCGTCGGGCTTGCCGGGGTGACGATGACGGAGAGGCTCCGCGCGCGCGGGCCAAGCGGCGTCGCGGAGAAGGGCGTGGTCGCGGTCCCGTTCGCCGCGCCGTTCCCGAAGATCCCCAACTCGTTCCGCCCCCAGAAGTAGAGCTCACCGGCGGTGGTGAGCGCGGCAGAGAACTGCTGCTGCGCCGCAATCTCTCGGAAGCGAAGCGCGCCACCGATTGCCACCGGAAGGGAACGTGTCGTGGTCGTCCCATCGCCGAGCTGTCCCCACGAGTTGCTCCCCCATGCGTAGAGCTGACCAGTCGAGGTCAGACCCATCTGCGCGAACCCTGATGTGGCGACTCTTGTGAAGGTGAGGGAAGGCGCCATGCGCGTGAGCACAAAGAGGTCTGTTCCCGTTGCCGGATTAAGACCGAGCGCGTAGGCCTCGCCCGTGCTCTTGAGGAACAGGATGCTGAGGTAGCCGAGATCGACCGACGCGAACTGC
>JAYTDH010000379.1:0-3211 GCA_043736095.1 Gemmatimonas sp. | reverse complement strand
GCCGTGAAGGACGCCCTCCCGAATGGCACCGTGAAGAAGTCCGACGTGGCGAGGGCCGTCGTCGTGCGCACGGTGAAGGAGACCCGCCGCAAGGACGGGTCCTACATCAAGTTCGACGAGAACGCGATCGTCATCATCGATGACAAGGGCGAGCCGCGCGCCACGCGTATCTTCGGGCCGGTGGCCCGTGAGCTGCGTGAGAAGCGCTTTATGAAGATCGTGTCGTTGGCCCCTGAGGTGTTGTAAGCCATGCGGATTCTTACTCATCGCAAGACGCGCGGGAAGAAGAATGTCACGCGTCATCAGCGCAACGCCGAGCGTGTCGCGACGAAGATCACCAAGGGTGATACCGTCCGCATCGTGCGCGGCGACGACAAGGGCAAGGAAGGAACGGTCATTCGCGTGCACCTGAAGACGGGGCGCGTGACGATCGAAGGCATCAACATCGTGAAGAAGCATCGCCGGGCGCGCACCGCCGACGAGCAGTCGGGCATCATTGAGATGCCGGCCCCGATGGCGCTGTCGAATGTGATGTTGAAGGACCCGAAGTCGGGGGCTCCGACGCGCGTCCGCGCGCGGATCGACGCCGACGGTACGAAGGAGCGCGTCAGCGCGAAAAGCGGGCTGTCGATCCCGCGTACCCGCTGACCGAGGACTGACTAATGGCAACGACCAAGACGCAGGAAAAGAAGAAGGGCGGTTCCGGTGAGAAGCGCGCCTCAATGCTCCCCAAGGAGCACAAGGGTGCTGCGCTTCCCGTGCCGACACCGCGCCTTCGAAATCATTATCGCACCGTGGTGCGTGACCGGCTGATGACACAGTTCGGGCTGAAGAACATTCATCAGCTCCCGAACCTCAGCAAGATCACGATCAATGTCGGCATGGGCGAGGCGATTAAGCAGCCCAAGGTCCTCGACGCGATTGTCGATGAGCTTACCGTGATCACCGGCCAGAAGCCGCTGCGCACGAAGGCCAAGAAGTCGATCGCAAACTACGGCCAGCGTGAAGGTCAGGAGATCGGCGTGGCGGTGACGCTGCGTGGTTCGCGGATGTGGGAGTTCCTCGACCGCTTCGTGTCGACGGCGATCCCGCGCATTCGTGACTTCCGCGGTCTCTCCACCCGCTCGTTCGACGGGCGCGGTAACTACAGCCTCGGCGTCAAGGAACAGATGATCTTCCCGGAGATCAACTATGACTTGGTCGAGCAGATTCACGGAATGGACATCACGTTCGTGACCACCACGAATCGCGACGACCTCGCCTTCGCGCTCCTGCGCGAGCTCGGCATGCCGTTCCGCGGTGATGACAAGCCCATCGTCGTTCAGGGGAACTGAGTAATGGCCAAGAAGAGCACGATCGAGAAGAACGACCGTCGCAAGGCGATGGCGGCGAAGCAGGCCCCGAAGCGCGCCGCGCTCGGAGCTATCGTCAAGAGTGTCAAGGCGACGGACGAGGAGAAGCGCGCGGCGCAGGTCGCGTTGCAGAAGCTCCCGCGCAATGGCGCCAAGGCCCGCATCCGCAACCGCTGCCAGATGACCGGCCGTAGCCGCGGCAACCTGCAGCACTTCGGTTTGAGCCGTATCGCGTTCCGCGAAATGGCGCTGCAGGGGTTGATTCCGGGCGTGCGCAAGGCGAGCTGGTAGCGCTGGTAGTTCTGAGTTGGTAGTCGCAGTACCCTCCGAAAGTAGGCCCGCCCTCGCACACCGCGACGGGAACCCCTTTCGCCCCTTCCTACAGGTCCGGCGCATGCCGGAAACCAGAGGAGCTAGAGAAGCACTATGAGCATGACCGACCCGATCGCCGATATGCTCACGCGAATCCGTAATGCTGTCGGTTCGAAGCATCGGCGCGTGGATATTCCGGCGTCCAAGATGAAAGTGGAGATCGCGCGTTTGATGCTGGAGAGCAATTTCATCTCTGGCTACAAGACGCTCGAGAACGCCGAGGGCCGCATGGTCCTTCGCGTCGCCCTGAAGTACGCCGGCACGACGCCGGTCATCCGCGAGCTGAAGCGCGTGTCGACCCCCGGCCTCCGGCAGTATGTCGGCGCTGCGGAGATCCCACGCGTGCGCAACGGTCTCGGCGTGGCGATCCTCAGCACCTCGAAGGGGCTGATGACGGATCGCCAGGCGCGCGCCCAGCGCACCGGCGGTGAACTCCTCGCCTACATCTGGTAAGGAGCCCTCACATGTCGCGTATCGGTAAGCTCCCCGTGACCATCCCGGCCGGTGTAACGGTCAAGGTCGACGGCAATCATGTGTCGGTGAAGGGTCCCAAGGGGGAACTCTCCCGCCACATCCATCCGGAAATGAAGGTCACCATGGAGGGCAGCGTCATCACGGTGACGCGTCCTTCGGATGATCAGAAGCACAAGGCGCTCCACGGTCTTTCCCGCACGCTCGTCGCCAACATGGTCGAGGGCTGCGCGAAGGGCTACATGAAGACGCTGGAAATCAACGGTGTCGGCTTCAAGGCCGAGCCGAAGCCGTTCGGGCTGCAGATGGCACTGGGGTACTCGCACCAGATCCAGTACAAGGCACCGGTCGGCATCAAGCTCACCGCGCCAGTCCCGACGCAGGTCGTGATCGAAGGGGCGGACAAGGAAAAGGTCGGCCAGGTGGCAGCGGAGATCCGCTTGCTCCGGCCCCCCGAGCCCTACAAAGGCAAGGGCATCAAGTACCAGGGCGAAGTCATCCGGCGCAAGGCCGGTAAGGCAGGAGGTAAGTAATGCCCGGAAAGCGTGTACCCAAGACGCGTGCGGGACTCCGCGAGCGACGCCACACCCGCGTGCGGGCCAAGGTGGCGGGCACGGCCGAGCGGCCGCGCCTCGTGGTCTTCCGTTCGCTGAAGCACATGTCGGCGCAGCTCGTCGACGACGTCAAGCACCACACCCTGCTCACGGTGACGGATGCCGGGCTGACGGGGAAGAAGGCCGAGAAGTCGGCCGAAGTCGGCAAGCTCGTTGCCGAGAAGGCCAAGGCCGCCGGAATCACGAAGGTCGTGTTCGATCGCGGCGGATACCAGTACCACGGCCGCGTGAAAGCGGTGGCCGACGGAGCCCGCGAAGGCGGGTTGGAGTTTTAAATGGCTGAACAAACTGGTGGATTCGGTAGCGGCGCCGGTGGCGCGCGCGGTGGACGTACCGGCGGTCCGGGTGCTGGCCGTGGGCGTGGCGCCCCTGGCGGTGGCGGCATGCGTGGCGGTCCCGCTG
>JAYTDH010000378.1:0-4284 GCA_043736095.1 Gemmatimonas sp. | reverse complement strand
GCGCCGCGACGGCCTGGAGCGCTGCCTTCGCCGTCGGCGTCATGGCCGCAGTCTGGAGCGCGCGCATCATGGCAATCACCGTGCAAAACCGCGTGATCCGCCTCGAGATGCGCCTCCGTCTCCGCGACGTCCTGCCAGCCGAGCTCGCCAAGCGCATCCCCGAGCTCACCGTGCGTCAGCTCATCTCGCTTCGCTTCGCCAGCGACGCCGAGCTTCCCTCACTGGTGGAGCGCACCCTCAAGGGCGAGTTCGCCAACGGCAAGGAAATCAAGCGCGCCGTGACGAACTGGCAGTCCGACTACTTGCGCGCCTGATCAATGAGTTCTTGATGCCAGCTCTCGCGCGCCGGCTTCTCAAAGCGCGTGCGGTAGTCGCCGAGTTTGGTGAGGGTCGTGTCGAACACGGGAGTCTCCGTGTCGACGTCCCCATCGAGTGCCGCTAAGGTGAACTCGGTGCGCGAGCAGCTGTGCACCAGGCCCATCGGGCTGCGGAAATGCACGACACCGCCCCCGACCATCGACGTGCCAATCCCCTCTTCAGCCTGCACGAGCAGCCGGAAGAGCCCGTCGATCGAACACCCCGACGCGTCCTCCGTCCGCTCATCCACCGCGACCACGAGGAAGTGCTCGTCCACGAACTCGCGCGCCACGGTGAGTGGCGCGCCATGCGCCTTCCACGCCTCTAAGAAGCCGTCGACCGCGCCCATCAGGCGCGGCGCATCCACGTCGTCGAGTGGAGCGCGGGCGCCAAAAATCCAGAGCCGCGAGTCATCAGGGAGCGTTTCGATCGGAACGAGCGGCATTGGACGAAGTGGGGATGAGCTGAGTGAACATCGCGATCGAGACCGTGGCAACCCTGCCGCATGAAAGCCCCGACCCGACCAATCTAGCAGCATCTGGCGGTGTTCCCGGTGGTCGGCGCGTGTGCGACTCCCTGGGTGTGGCCGCGCCTACAGCAACCCTAACTCGAACCGCAGCGCACTCGACAGCGTCGGATGCGCAAACTCGAATCCCGCCCGCTCCAACGCCTTCGGCAACGCGCGCTGGCTCGCCAAGATCGTCCCGTGCGCCATCTCGCCAAACAGCGTCGTGAGGACGATTGCCGGCACCGGGAACAGCGCCGGCCGATGCAGCACCCGCGCCAACGTGCTCGCGAAGGTCGCCGCCGTCACCGGCTCCGGCGACGTCAGATTAATCGGCCCCGCCACCGACGGCGTCTGCAACGCGTGATACGCGGCCCCGATCCAATCCTCGCGGCTAATCCAGCTCATCCACTGCTTCCCGCTCCCGAGCTTGCCGCCCACACCTGCCTGGAACGGCAACAACATCTTCCCCAGCGCACCACCGGCCGGGTTCAGCACGATCCCCGTGCGCAGGAACACCACACGAATCCCTGCATCGAGCGCGGGTTGCGCCGCGGCTTCCCATTCCTTGCCCACCTCGGCGAGAAAATCATCGCCCAGCGTAGACGACTCGTCGAGCACTTCATCGCCCCGACTGCCGTAAATGCCGACCGCCGATCCGCAGATCAACACCTCGGGCTTCGGCACCATCCGCGCACACGCCTCGGCAATCAACCGCGTCGACTCCACTCGCGACACGCGAATCTCGCGCTTGTGCGCATCGGTCCACCGCTCGGCCACCGACGCGCCGGCCAGATGGATGACCGCGTCCACACCAGCGAGTGCAGTGGCGAGTGCATCTGCAAGCGAAGCCCCACGCGCATCCGCACGCGCATCCGCACGCGCATCCGCACCGTCACGCGAGGGATCCCATCGCACATCACTCCCCGCGCCGCGCCCCACCGTGCGGACGCTGTGCCCTCCCGTCGTGAGGAACGCCGCGAGCGCCCCGCCGAGGAATCCGCTCGCCCCCGTCACGGCAACCGTGCGCGTGCCGCGCGTGCCGCTCGTGCCGCGCGACGCGTACCGCGCATGACGCTCCAAATCCAAACGCGTGAGCGCATGACGCCAGCGCATCAACCGCTCGAGCTTCTCGCGCGTGAAGTGCCCCGCCACCAACTCGCCGAACGGCGCCACCGGCAACCGATACGTGATCCGATCCTCGAGCACACTCGCGTGCTCGCCTTGCGGCTCCATCCGATGCACATGCTCCCACGCGGCCAGCGGCCCTGACCGCTGCACATCGCGAAACTCGCGTCCCGCCACGTAGCCCACGTGCTCCATCTCCCAGCGCATCGAGGTCGGGCCGATCGGGATATCAAGCGAGACACGCCCGCCATCACGAATTCCACCGCTGCGCGCCGCAACCTTCGCCGGCATGAAGCCCGGCGTGAGTCGCTCGAACGCGCCAGGCCGCTCATGCCACGCGAACAACTCCGCCGCGCTGACCGGCATCTCCGAGCGCAGCACGACTTCTGTCCCGCGAGGCGTGCCTACCGGCGTACGCGCCGACGAACCTCCCGCTGCGTCTACTGCGGCGGATTGTCCACCACTCTCCACAGATACCACGAGGCCACCGTCCGATAAGGTGCCCACTTCGCGCCGAACTTCGCGACGCGTTGGGGCGTGGGATGCGTTCGCAATTTGTACAACCGTTTGATCGCCGTCTGGACCGCGAGGTCGAGTGCGGGCAACACGTCAGGCCGGCCCAAGCGGAACATCAGAAACATCTGCGCGGTCCACTCGCCCACGCCGCGCACTTTCGTCAGCGCCGCAATCACCTCTGCGTCCGGCAGCTCGTCCACCGACGCCAATGGCACCGCCCCGCTCAGCACATCCGCCGCGAGACCCCGCAGATACTCCGCCTTTCGCTCCGACAAGCCGACCCCGCGCAACGTCGCGTGGGGCGTTTTGATGACGTCGTGCGGTTCTGGCGCGCGCCCGCCGAAGAGCCCCTCAAAACGATCATGAATCGTCCCCGCCGCCTTCCCACTCAACTGCTGATACACAATCGAACGCGCCACCGAGCTAAAATGGGTCCCAGCGCGCTCGCGCGTCAGCGAGCAGGGTCCCGCCTCGGCGATCCATTTCCCGAGGATCGGGTCGACAGCCGTCAGATGCGCAATGGCCTTCGCGTGGCGTGGGGGCATCCGTGCAAGTTACCTTCGAGGGAGAAATGGCCACCATCCTCTATGTGGACGATGAGCCGGTCGTCGGGATGATGCTCGGTCACACGATCGAGCGCGCCGGACACCACGCCATCGGTGCGACCTCCGTGCCCGAAGCCCTCCAGGTCCTCGCGCGCGGGGGCGTGGACCTCATCATCTCTGATCATCAGATGCCGGGGCTCACGGGACTCGACTTCCTCGAAATCCTCAAACGCGATGGCGTGGACATCCCGCTCATCATGCTCAGCGGCTTCGCGAGCATCGAGCACGCGGTCGCGGCCATCAAGGCCGGTGCGACGAACTACATCACCAAGCCGGTCGACGCGCAGTCGCTCGAACTCGCCGTCGATCAAGCGCTCCACGTGCTGCAACTCCGGCGCGAGAACGAGAATCTCCGCGCCGAAGTCCTCGCGCTACGAAAGAATCACACCATCATCGGCGAGAGCCCCGCGCTCAAGCGCGCCCTCTCCGAAGTCGCCATGGCCGCACCCACGCGCGCCACGGTCCTCCTCCTCGGCGAGAGCGGCACCGGCAAGGAACTCTTTGCTCGCGCCGTCCACGAGCAGAGCGATCGCCGCAACGGACCCTTCATCCATCTCAACTGCGCCGCGATTCCCGAGGGCCTGATTGAGAGCGCGCTCTTCGGTCACGAAAAAGGCGCCTTCACCGGCGCGATTAAACGCGTCGAGGGCGCCTTCGAGCGCGCTAATCGCGGCACCCTCTTGCTCGATGAAATCAGCGAGATGCGCATCGACCTCCAAGCGAAGTTGCTGCGCGTGCTACAGGAGCAAGAGTTCGAGCGGGTCGGCGGCGACACAAAAATCCACGTGGACGCGCGTATCATCGCGACCTCCAATCGCGATCTCGCGGCCGAAGCTGCGGCCGGCACCTTCCGCCAAGATCTCTACTTCCGGCTCAGCGTGGTGCCCATCCCGATCCCTCCGCTACGCGACCGCCCAGAGGATATTCCACTCCTCGCCATGCGCTTCGCGATGCGCGCCGCCGATGAGTACAAAAAAACAGTCGCCGGCATCGCCCCCGACGCACTGGAGTGGTTGCGCGCCCAACCCTGGCCCGGCAACGTGCGCGAGTTGCAACATCTGGTGGAGCGCGCCGTGATCCTCGCGTCCGAGCCAATCCTCCCGCTTCACCGATTCGCCGGCGCGGGGCGCGCCACGGCCCACCCCACGCCGACCCGCCTCGCCGCACTCGACG
>JAYTDH010000377.1:0-2584 GCA_043736095.1 Gemmatimonas sp. | reverse complement strand
ATCTCGAGGCGCTCCACCGCTCCCACTCCACTCCCGGTGGTCTCTCGAACCAGCAGGTGCGTCGCGTCGATCCCCTCCACGAGCGCGCCGAGCACGCCGTGCTGGGGATGCTGCGCCACGAGCACGAGCGGAGCGGTCGCGCCATTGAACGCGGCAAAGAACTCGTCGCGTCCGTAGGACTGCCTGAGGAAGGCGATACCGCATCGACGACCACTCTCGACCACACTCTCGGCGAGTTCCGCCGCCGTGCGTTCCGGGAGATGGAGGCGACGGATGTCCTCGCGCCAGGCGGCACCAGGATCGTCGAGTCCGAGTTGCGTGGTGACCTGCTGGCAGAGCCGGACGGCGCGCGGGATCATAGTTGCGAAAGAGCGGGCTGTGAGCTTCGGGAGTAAATCATTCAGATTTCTCGTCCCACAAATATATCGAAGGGCTGTTCAGGTTTCCTTACTGGGGCTTCGTAACTAACGCCCTGACCGCGTCAGGAAGTGCCACTTCCATCTCTCGAACTGTGTCCACTTCCACGAAAGCAATCCGGATGATGATGTCGAAGTCCGGCTGCCGCTGGATAATCGTCGTGGCGATGCGCAACTGCCCGAAAACTTTGTAGTCGCCGAGTAGCGTGCGGCGGCGCTCACGTCCGAGTCCGGTGCGCACATCGACCGCGCCACCAGCCGCGAGTCCCGTCTCACGATCGAAGAACTCGTAGAGCGTGTCCCCGGCCGGACGCACCAAGCGCACCTCCCAAGCGGGGCGCCCCTCGAACTCAATCGCTCCGGTCGTCTCGGCGCTGGCGAAGCGGCTGTAGTCGTGGAGATCACCGAAAAAGTCGGCCTGCTGCACGATTTGGTCGCGCTCCTCGCCGTCGAGCACGCGTGCCCCCTGCCCTGGACGGATGGACCATGCGATTCGCCCATCGTAGCCCTGTACGACTTCCACGCCTTCGCCGAGGACGGTGCGGTACACGAATTGATTCGGCGACCGCTTGAGGATCTCCAGCGGGGCCTCGATCCCGGCAGAGGGCACCGAGAACGAACCGAGAAACTTCAGCGAGGTAAGCCCAGCGAGCACCGCACGACCTCCGACGAGCGAATCGTGCCGCGCCGCGAGCGTCAACGCGCTCGGCATATCGGCCGCGGGGACCGCCACGGGCTGTGCGGGGCGGGTCGAGGGGCGTGGCGAGGGGCGCGATTGCGCCGCCAGCCCGAGCGGCGCGTAGACGGCGAGCAGCATGGCAATGCCGACCCCGATGCGGCCTGCGGTGCGGCACACCCACCAGCGCGCGCGCGTCACTTCGCCACGGGCAGACCCGCCTGCAGCGACAGCATGATGCGCTCGATGTTCTGCTCCGTGCCGCCCGTAATGATGGCCGCGAGGTTGTTGTTCGTCACGAACACCATGGGGGGTGCGAAGGGCGTGACAGTCCCTGGGGGCGCACCAGACTCAGGATCGAGCGCGTCGGTGACTGCACGGCGTGCGGTGCTGTCAGCGTAAATCCAGACGTACACTTCGCCCCCGCCGGCGCTCAGCGCGATCGGCGCACGCGCCATCCACGGAGCGGCCGGAGGCGTGCCCTCCCGCACTCGCGGCAACACCCCCGCGCGGCCAAGGCGATCCATCAGATGCGCTTCGGTCCACAGGCCCGTGGCAGGAAGCGCGCCGGCCTGCGCCGCAGTCGCCTGTCCCGCCGCGATCGCCGACCGCTCGGCCGTGCGTGCCGACTCCTTACGCTCGGCGGATCCACACGCGCCAACCAATACCGCAGAGACTCCCCAGACCGCGGCGCGGAGGCGGGTTCGGCGCGCTCCGCGCACTCGGCTCGCTCCGAGCGCGGTTAGCTTGAACAGATGACCTCGCATGACGCAGACGCTCCCGTGCGGACCGATCCGGTCCGGGTAGACAAGTGGCTGTGGGCGGCGCGCTTCTTCAAGACCCGCTCGCTCGCCGCGGACGCCGTGGATGGTGGCAAGGTGTACGTGAACGGCGAGCGTGCCAAGCCCGCAAAGATTGTACGTCCGGGCGACGAGATTCGCCTCAGGTCGGGCCCTTACGAATACATCCTCGAGGTCCGCGGCACGGGCGACAAGCGCGGTCCGGCCCCTGAGGCACAGCGCCTGTACCACGAGACGGACGCCTCCCGCGAGACTCGCGAGAAACTCCGCTGGCAACTGACGAAGGCAGCTCCCGCTATGGAAGCGGCCCCCGGTCGCCCGACCAAGCAGGATCGGCGCGCGCTTGAGCGTTTCCGCCGACGCTAGCCCTCCACGCATCGACGGGAGTGGCGGGAACGCCTAGGGGGCGATTAGCATTCCACCTTCGAATCCTCGAACCGAGTGGAGTCGCAGATGTCGGCCAGTGGCGAACCGTACGATCCGAATAAGCTGGGATGGGGATTTGCCGCGGTCATCATCGTGCTCGCGATCGTCGCGAACCTGACCGCGTTCTCACTCCACAAGGCGACTTATCTGAAGCCCGATAAGCCCGCGGCCGCAAACTCGGCGCACTAAGCCGCGGCAGAGCGTGGAACCAGAGCGCTCGTGATGCGCGGTGGTGAGCAAAGAGGGGCGCGGATCCAATGGATCCG
>JAYTDH010000376.1:0-2238 GCA_043736095.1 Gemmatimonas sp. | reverse complement strand
GCGTGAATAGACGGCTCCCGGAATGCCCGGTCGTACAGAGATGAAGAAGAGAGTACGCCCATCAGCGGACCACGACTGACCGTAGTTGTCGCCCTCGAGTGTCAGCTTCTGCACCGGCCCCGTCGGGAGCTCCTTGATCCAGATGTTTTCCACGCTGCCCTCGGTTACTCCGAGGGCCACGCGGCGACCGTCGGGCGAGAGCGCCACTTCGTCGAAGTTCCCGACGACACTCGTGTCCACAAGGGTGGCGCTGCCCTCCCGCGAGAGCCAGGAAAGCCGATCGGCGGCTCGACTGCCGTTCCCCACGGCATAGAGCATCGCCCCGTTCGCGGAAAAGGTGATGTGCGCGACGCCATTCTCACCGAGTCCGATGCCGCCGATCACCGGGATAGCGGGTCCCGTTGTCGCCAGTTTCTCCTCGTCGAAAGCCATAGCAAACAATCCGCCCCGCGCATCCACGTAGAGCAATCGCCCGGGTGCGACGAAACGCGCCTACACGCCACGGACCAGCGTGCGGACTTCACCGCTCTCAAAGTCCACGGCGGCGATGTCGTTTTGCTCATCATCGGCGCGTAGAATCGTGAAGACGGCACCCTTCCCGTTGGGCAGGACGTCAACCCACGCATGGCCGCGCTCGCCGCGCGTCGAGTCGACCGAGGTGACTTGCTCCACGGCACCATCGGCCTCACGCACCCGACGGATACCACGAACTCGCGTAAAGTAGACGGCCCCGTCCGGACCAAAGTCCCCACCCCATGCCCGGGTGGAATCCGCCGCCCACACCAGACGCGGTCCACCGCGGAGCGACACGGTGAAGAGCCGTGCCGGATTCGCGCGATAGAACCCCACGGTGTTGCCGTCAGGCGAGAGAAAGGGTGAATCCGCCCCGTTTGTGTCAGGGATTCGCGTTGCGGTGAGCGAGTTCAGAGGCCGCTCAAAGAGATCGACGTCTCCTTGCCCAGCACCAACGTATACCAGACGTGTCCCATCCTCTGAGAGCGCCAGCAGTATGCCGCCCTGACGCTGCAGCGGTGCGCTGTCCGGGAGCGTGATGGGCAGACGGACGGCACCGGCCGCGGCGGATGCCCCCGATGGGCGCGTCCAACCCCAGGCCGCGGCGAACACGGCAATCCCTAGTGCCGCGACGAGCGGCACGACGGCGCGCTCCTGCCATCTCCCCTTCGCCGAGGTGGTGGCCGAACCGGCCACCGCCTGAGTCAAGAAGGTCGGATTCCCCAGCGCATCCCCGAACGCCTTCGCACTCGTAAAGCGATCTGCCGGCAACTTCTCCAGCGCCTTCGCCACAGCACTCGCTACATTCGCCGGTACCGACTTCCGATACTTCGTCACCGCCGCCGCCGGCTCGGTGATGATCTTCATGATGATCAACTGCGCCGAGTTCCCCATATGCGGGGGTTCGCCCGTGAGCATTTCGTAGAGCACGGACGCCAACGAGTAGATATCGGCGCGCCCCGTGATTTCCTTCTCCGCCGTCGCTTGCTCCGGCGACATGTAGTGCGGCGTGCCGAGACTCAATCCGGTTTCGGTCATGCGACCACCGGCCGCCGCGCTCACGGCGAGCGCGATACCGAAGTCGGCCACCATCGGACGGCCGCCCTGCATCAGGATGTTCTCAGGCTTGATGTCGCGATGGATCACACCACGCGAGTGCGCGTAGTCGAGCGCGTCCAACACTTCGCGCGCAATCCGTACCGCATCATCAATGCCCAGTTGCGTCTCGCGATTCAACAAGTCACGCAGCGTTTCGCCTTCGACATACGGCATCACGTAGAACAAGAAGCCGTCCGCCTCACCACTATCAAACAGCGGCAGAATGTGCGGATGGCTCATCGACGCCGTGGTCTTGATCTCCACCACGAAGCGCTCGGCGCCGAGTACGGCGGCGAGCTCCGGCTTGAGGACCTTCACCGCGACCTTGCGGTCGTGCTTGAGATCCTGCGCGAGGTAGACAGTGGCCATACCGCCTTGGCCGAGCTCGCGCTCGATGCGATAGCGGTCGGCGAGGGCGGCGCTCAGGCGCTCACTCACGGAATTTGTCAACGTGGCTCCATGTGTGTTGCTGGCATCAGGGGGCGACCCCCACTTTGAACTTCGCTTTGAGTTCCGCCTGCCAATTGTGAATCACCACAATCTGCTCGGCGCTATTGGGATCGTTCCGCAGCATCAGGAGCGAGTTCCCATCGCGTGACACGTCGAACATCGCCTGCGCTGGGTTGA
>JAYTDH010000375.1:0-1981 GCA_043736095.1 Gemmatimonas sp. | reverse complement strand
GGACTCGCGGTGGTCGCTAGCTTCAAGGCTATGGCGGTGCACCTGTGCTGAGCGAATCGGAGATTGAGCTCTCCGTTGTGCTCCCCTGTCTCAATGAGAGCGAGACAGTGGAGGCGTGCGTGCGGAAGGCGCTCGAGGGAATCGCGGCGTCCGGCACAACCGGCGAAGTCATCGTGGCCGACAACGGTAGCACCGATGGCTCGCAGGACCTCGCGCGCAACGCTGGGGCTCGCGTGGTCATCGCGGCCGAGCGTGGCTACGGCGCAGCGTTGCTCGCGGGCATCGGCGCGGCACGCGGCACGTACGTGATCATGGGCGATGCCGACGACTCCTACGATTTTCGTGAGATTCCGCGGTTTGTGGCGAAGCTCCGCGAAGGGTACGAGCTCGTGCAGGGCTGTCGCCTCCCGAGTGGTGGCGGCATCATCAAACCGGGGGCGATGCCATTCCTGCATCGCTGGTGGGGCAACCCGATGTTCTCAGCGATGGCGCGTCGGTGGTTCCGCGCCCCGATTCACGACGTGAACTGTGGACTCCGCGGCTTCTCGCGCGCCTTTCACTCGCGATTGCGTCAGCGTTGCACCGGCATGGAGTTCGCCAACGAGATGGTGATCAAGATGTCGCTCGCCGGCGCGAAGATCGGCGAAGTGCCCATCACGCTGCATCCCGATGGCCGCACGAAGCACCCGCCGCATCTCCGTACTTGGCGCGATGGGTGGCGCACGTTGCGGTTCTATCTCCTGCTCTCGCCGCGCTGGCTCTTCTTGCTGCCCGGCTTTGCGCTGATGATTGCGGGACTCGCCGCATTTGCGGGCGGTTTTTTCAATCTAGAACTCGGTGGCGCGACCTTCGATGTGAGCACGATGTTGTTCGGCAGCCTCTTCCTCTCGCTTGGCTTCCAACTCGCACTCTTCGCCGTGTTCACCAAGGTCTTCGCCATCAACGAAGATCTGCTTCCGGCCGATCCTCGCCTGATTCGCGCCTTTCGCTCGATCAATCTCGAGACAGGGCTTCTGCTCGGTGTCGTCAGTGCGTTGATCGGCGCGCTCTTCCTGGGGCGCGCCGTGCTCAACTGGCGCGCTGTTGGGTTTGGCCCGCTCGATGTCTCCGAGTCGCTGAGGCTGGTAGTCCCCGGCGCGCTCTTCGTGCTTCTGGGAGCGCAGGCATTCTTCGGCTCATTCTTTCTCGGAATCCTCGGGATGCAGAAGCGCGTCGCCGCGACGCAAGGGATCGTCTCGCCCGAGGGACTCGGCCGCGCCGATGACTGATGGCCCGTCGTCGGCCCGTCCGCATGCCGAGTTCGATGCGTACGCCGCCGACTACGACGCGGCGCTCCAGGAAGGACTCAAACTCACTGGGGCGGGGAAGGAGCACTACGCCGAACAACGCGCACTGTTGCTGAGGGATCGACTCGCTGGGCTCGGTATCAGATCTGTGCAACGCGTGCTCGACTTCGGTTGTGGCGATGGCGATGCTGCGCCAGTCCTCCGCGATGTGCTGGGCGCGAGCGAAGTGGTGGGAGTCGATGTCAGCGACGCGATGCTCACGCGAGCCCGCGAGCGGCACGGGTGGGCACGCTTTGCGACGATTTCTGAACTCCCGAGCCTCGGGACGTTCGATGCGGCCTACGTGAATGGCGTGTTCCATCACATTCCACGTGCCGAGCGAGCGGGTGCCGCGCGCGCGGTATTTGGCGCGTTACGAAGCGGTGGCGCGTGGGGATTCTGGGAGAACCACCCCTGGAATCCCGGCACACGGTTAGTAATGTCGCGCGTGAGTTTCGATCGCGACGCCGATATGCTGAGCCCGCCCACTTCGCGGAGGCTATTGCGAGCGGCAGGATTTCGCATCGTGCGCACCGACCACCTCTTTATTCTTCCAGTGGGTAATGCCCTCGTGCGAAGGCTCGAGCGGTTGGTGTCGCGCCTGCCGCTTGGCGGGCAGTATATGGTTCTGGCGCAGAAATGAGCGAGCGGATCAC
>JAYTDH010000374.1:0-1616 GCA_043736095.1 Gemmatimonas sp. | reverse complement strand
ACCGGCATCTTTTCGCCACGTTTCGCCATCTCGGCGAAATGCGCGGCGCCCGTCTTGTGGCGTTGCCAATGCATCGCCACGTGCCGCTTCCCCATCTGCTGCACGCGATACATCCCGACATTGCGAATCCCGCGCGCCGGGTCCTTCGAGACCACGGCGGTCATCGTCAGGAAGGGCCCACCATCGTCCGGCCACGTCGTGAGGACAGGGAGCTGATCGAGATCAATCTCCTCGCCGCGCCAGACGATCTCCTGACACGCCGGCGTCCCCGAGGACATCCGCGGAGGGAACTTCGCAATCTCCATCAGACGCGGCAACAGTTGCAGCTTGCCGAGGAATCCCTCGGGGACCTTGAGGTCGAGGAGCTTCGTGATGCGGTCGCCGTGATCGTCGAGCTTCGCCACGCCTAGCGACATCGACATCCGCGACATCGACCCGAACAAGTTGATGGCGACCGGGAACTTGGAGACCGAGCCATCGCGCAGGATTGCCTTCTCGAAGAGCAACGCGGGCCCGCCACCCGGCATTTTCATCACGCGATCGGCAATCTCGCACATCTCGAGCTCGACCTTCACGGGCTCGGTGATGCGGACGAGTTCGCCCATCGCATCGATGGCAGCGATGAACTCCTGCAGGGTGTCGAGTGTCTGTGTCACGTGGCTTACTTGGTTCCGACGTGGATCGCCGCGATCCCAAAGGTGAGCGTTTCCCACCGAACATCCTGGAAGCCCGCGCGCGACATCGCGGCGGCCAGCACGTTCGTCTCGGGGAAGTTCGCCACGGAGCGCGGCAAATAAGTGTACGCCGTGCGGTGGCCGCTGATGAGCCGACCAATCACTGGCAGGATCCGATGGAAGTAGAAGAGATACGCCGCGCGCACGAGCGGAACGCGAGGCGTCGAGAACTCCAGAATCACAAACTTCGAGCCGCTGCGCAGCGTGCGATGCACCTCGCGCAATCCACCCTCGAGATCCGCGACGTTCCGAATCCCGAACGCCACGATCGCACCGTCCAACGAGGTATCCCGTAGCGGCAACGCGAGCGCGTCGGCGACCACGGGCTGCAAGACGGCGCGCGATGTCTTGCCGATCCCCGCCTGCAACATCGGTTGCGCGAAATCGGCGCCGATGATGTGCCCCGCGAATCCCGACTGACGGCTTAACTCGGTGCCAACATCGAGGGTTCCCGCACAGAGATCGAGAAAGGTCCCACCCGGCGTGCGCCGCCACCCGAGTCGGCGCAACGCAACTTGGCGCCACCGCCGGTCGATCCCCAGCGAAAGGAGCCGATTCAGCAAATCGTAGCGCGGCGCGATCTCCGAGAAAATCCGTTGCACGTAGGTACGCTTCCCCGACGCCGACGCGCCTTCGGCGGCTTCGGCGGCTTCGGCGGCTTCGGCGGCTTCGCGCGTCTCTTGGTCAAGCACTGTCGTCATGGCCTCGAAAGTTGCCCGAGGCGTTCACCGTGGGCAAGTTTCCCCTCTAGAAAATGGCCCGTCCCCCACTCGACCTCCCGAATCTCCCCGACGCGGACGTCGTGGTGCTGGCACAGCAGGGACGCGAACCCGCGTTCCGTGAGCTGATCCGGCGCTACGAACGGCCGGTGTTCTCGCTGAT
>JAYTDH010000373.1:0-14602 GCA_043736095.1 Gemmatimonas sp. | reverse complement strand
AGCCTTCCTGGCCTCGGCCTACCCGATTCGCGCGTGCTGGCGGAGCTGACACACGTGGCGCACTGCGCGGCGTCGATCGAGTTCGATCTTCCAGCTCGCGAGGCAGCCGCGGCCAACATCGACGCCACGATGCACCTGCTGGAGGCAGTTCGCCCTCTCCAGCGACTGCAGCGCTTCGTCTACGTGTCTACGGCGTACGTGACACCACATCCGGCAGATGGCGCCGCGATCCCTGAGGCGCTGGTGCCACTGCCGGCCCCTGCAGAGGAGCTGTACGACGCGATTCATTCCGGACGCTTCTCCGACGAGTCGATCCTCGCGCGAACGGGACATCCAAACACGTACACGCTCACGAAGTGCCTCGCGGAGCATCTCGTGGTCGCCCGGTGCGGCGCAATCCCGTTGAGCATCGTGCGGCCGAGTATCATCTCGGCGAGTCGGCAATTTCCCTTCCCGGGTTGGATCGATAGTACCGCAGGGCTCGGCGCGTTCGTTGTCCTCGCGGGCATGGGGCATCTGCGGGCAATCGTCGGTGACACGAAGGCTCAGCTGGATGTGGTCCCAGTGGACGAAGTCACGGCGCGAATTGTCCGGGCGGCAATGCAGGATCGCGGCGCTCTGCAAATCCGTCATGCCGTAGCCGGTCTGGCCGGTGCAGAGATGGTCGGCGCGTGCTGGTCGGAGATTACCGATTGGTTCGGGCTGCATCCCGTGGCCCGGCGGCCAAAGCAAGGATTCATGGGCCCATCGAGCCTGCGCTTCCGCGTCGCAGAGTTGTGGCATCACCGGCTTCCGCTCGCGATTGGTGGGATGCGCTCCGCAGTCGAGCGTAGCAAGGTGAAGAAGCTGCAATCGCGCCTCGAGCACCTCAACAGAGTGTTTCCATACTTCACGACGCGGAGTTTCGACTTCCGCTCGTCCTTTCCATTGGCGCCGTCACGGCTGGGTGCGCCGTACATCCGCACAATCTGCCGTGGGCTTTATCGTCATGTACTCCGCCGCGACGAGAACGAATGGACCCTGGCCGGCGCGGAGCACGCAGGCCATGGCGGGGATCTCACGTGGGCGGTCGGACAGCCGCGAGGGAACGCGTGGATTCGCGCGGCGGCATGGGTGGTGACCAAGATGCTACGCCGCACCACGGAGCGCGTGACCGTCGACCTCGGTTCGTTCAATGCCGCTCGCGCACGGATTCCTGAATCTGCGGCGCTGGTGCTCGTGCCGAGTCATCGGAGCTATTTGGATTTCGTGCTCTGCTCGTATCTGGCTTTTGCGCGACCGGACCTCGGGATTCCGATTCCGCACATCGCCGCGACGATGGAGTTCGGGCGAATCCCTCTACTGGGACGTTTGCTGCGGTCGATGCATGCGTTCTACCTGCGCCGCGGCGAAGGAAGAGAGGATCCGGCGCTCACGGCGCGCGTGCGTGAGTTAATCGGTCGCGGCGAGACGCTGGAGTTCTTCGTGGAGGGTGCACGAAGCCGAACACGCGAGTTTCTTGCGCCTAAGCGCGGACTCCTGCGGTGCCTACAGTCCACGGGACGGACCGTGGCGCTCGTTCCAATCGCAATCAGCTACGACCGGCGTCCCGAGGAAGCGGCGTTCGCGCACGAGCGGTCCGGCGGGGCAAAAACGCCGATGCGGATTGGCACACTGATTGGGTGGGCGATCAGCGCCTGGCGTGGAAGGATCTCACTCGGCCGCGTGCACGTTGCCGCCGGGAGTCCCGTGATCCTCAATACGACCAGCGATGTCCCCACAATCGCGACAGCAGTCATCGACGAACTCCGCCGCGCGATGCCGATTACGACGTTTCACTTGAAGGCCTATACGGCGCACCATCCGATTGCGGGGCACGATGCCGATTCGCTGCGTCGGTTAATCGAGGCGCAGGGAGGCCGCGTCCTGCAGAGTGCGTTGGAGCCCGATGGCCCGACAGACGCGATGATGTCGGGCACGCTGCGGGCGCAGTTTGAGGAGTGGTGCGGGCCCGTGTTCGCACAGCGAGTGCGATTGCCCGCGCCGGGACTCAGGGCGCGAGTTCCCGCATGACGTCCGCGAGTTCACCGCGCGAGCTCACACCGAGCTTCACGTAGATGTTGTTGAGGTGGGTGCCGACCGTGCGCGCAGAAATCTTCAGCGCACTGCCCACCTCTTTGTTGGTCTTTCGCGCGGCCACGAGCTTCGCGATGTCGAGTTCTCGCGCGGTCAGCGAGCCGAATCCAGCTCCCGATGAGGGACGCCTCGCCGGCGGCCGCACGCCGAGCTCGGCGAACTTTTCGCGCACATCGTCGAGCGCGAGGGCTGCACCTAGCCGCGCAAACACCTCGTGGATCCGGCGCAACTCGATGATCGCCTCGTCCCGCTTGCCGGCGGTGAGCAACGCGTCCACGAATTTCCGTCGCAGCCGCGCCGCATGCTCAGTGAACGGGATGGCGTCGAGCGCATCGGCGGCCTGACGGAGCTGGGCGAGCGCGCCAGCATGATCGCCCTGAAGCATTCGCTCCAGCGCGAAGCAGGCATCCGACCAAGCGCGCGCAAGCGGGTGCCCGAGCCGATCCGCCGCCTCGCGCATCCGATGCGCGTAGGCCGTGGAACGCTCCCAGTCGCGCAGCCAGAGCGAAGCCTCGGCGACCAACGGCAGTAGTCGGTGTACCGCCCAGACCTCGTATCCGGTACGGTCGGCGATGGCGAGGCCGCGCTCTCCGATGTCGAGTGCGGCGCGAAAATCGCGTCGGTACAAGTGATAGTAGGCGAGACCGATGTGCGCCGGCAAGACCGTGTGCACGTTAATTGGCTCGGCCGTGTCGAGTCGATCTGAGCCTGAGAGCTGCCACGCTTCGTCGATACGACGTTTGGCCTCCTCCATCTCGCCGCGCCCACACTGCACCAATGCGCTCCACACAAGGAGTCGCGGCAATAGCATGCGTTGACCAAAAGCGCGCGCCTCATCAATCGTCCGATCGGCCAAGGCGAGCGCGTCCTCCCATTGCCCGATCCCCGAGCGGTACTCGATATCCACCTCGGCATTCCAGAGACGGAGCACCGGGGAGCGCAACTCCTCAGCGATGCGCGCTGCCGCGGCGATGTGCTCGCCCGTGGCCTTGGAATCGCCGGTAAGTCCCGCGTGAAAGGCGAAGACCCATTCGGCCTGACAGGCCGTACTCAGGTCCCCCGCCGCGCGTGCGTACTCCAGGGCGTGCGCGCCGTGCTCGAGCACCGCGGCGCTCGGCCCGCGCCACGCCGCGATGCTCTGCAGCGTCTGATGCACACGTCCGAGGAGTCGTGCGTCTCCAACCCGCGCGGCGAGATCCAGAGCGTATCGCGCCTCGCGCACTGCATCGGCGCCATTCCCGATCTCCATCATCACGGCGCTCCGTGCAAGACGAAGGCTCGTTTCGATCGATTCATCTCGTGCGAGTGCGGCAGCCGCGCGGCCCCGTTCCTGATGCTCGAGTGCGCCGCTGAAATCTCCGAGCCGCATGGCGGCGACGCCGAGACGTCGTTGGAGGGCCGCCACGCGGGAATGGGCGTCGCGGGCCTCCTCGATTGCCACCGCACGCTGCCAAAGCGCGGCGGCCCTCTGGTACTCGCCGACCCGATGACGCGCCCGTCCAAGCAGTTCGAGCGCGTCGCTGAGTTGCTCCGTCTCCGCGCCCCGCTCGATGAGCGTGAGGGCCGCCGCGAGCACCTCGACCGCCTCGCGTCCGGCCCCGCGATTGAGCGCGTTGCGTCCGGCCGCGGTGAGATACTGGATTGCGCGCGGTGCTTGCTGTTGATCATCGGCGCGCGCGAAGTGCACGGCCAATTCCTCAGCGTGCGCCATCGCCCGCGTCCCGTACTGCGCTTCGAGGGCATCGGCGATCTGCGCGTGCAACGCCCGAAGCCGCGCGCGCGACAGCTCGTTGTACAGCATGTCCTGCATCATCGGGTGCGTGAACGCGTACGTCGGACCGTCGGGGAGCTCGATCTCTTCGAGGATTCGATCCCTTCGTAGCTCATCGATGGCGGCGAGCAGCGCATCTGAGGAAAGGCCGGCGAGGCGTTCGAGGAGCGCGTGTGGCACGTGCACGGCGACGACGGCCGCGAGTTGCACGACCTCCTGCGCTTCGGGACTCAGACGCTCGTATCGCAATGAGAGCGCGTCGCGAATACTATCGGGGAGTGCCAGCTGGTCGGTGGCCCATCCCGTCCAGCGCTCACCCTCGCGTTTGAGCCGGCCGGCCTGGACGAGCGCCTTGAGCGTCTCTTCGATGAAGAAGACGTTGCCGCGCGTTCGGGCGTGCACACGCGCCGCAAAGTCGCTGAGCGCCGCGTGCGGCTCGCTGAATACCGCGGCGATGAGGTCCGCGGTTTCGTCGCTGGCGAGCGGGGGCAGTGAGTGGCGCGTGAGCACGCCTAGCGAGCCGAGGGACTGCTCAGCGAGACGCAGATTCCGATTGGCCTCTCGCTGCTCCGTGTTGTAGGTCGCGAGGAGCATGACCGGGTGCGCGGCAGCGGACCGCGCGACGAAGTGGAACAGATCGAGCGATGACGGATCGGCCCATTGCAGATTCTCGAGCACCACGAGCACGGGCTGCTTCTGCGCGAGACGAAAGAGCAGCTGCGCGAACGCATCGAAGAGGCGCGGTCGCAGATCCGACGGATCACCGGAGCGTGCGGAACCACCCTCAATGCGCAGCGTCGGGAAGAGCACCGAGAGCTCGGGCATCGCGCCGCGCGAGAGCGTCTGGAGGGACGCGGGCGGCATCGAGCGCAAGAGTGGCACGAAGCCGTCGCCGAAGAGCGCGTAGGGAATCCCCGACTCCACGGGGAATGCGCGCCCCGTGACGGCGAGGAATCCGCGCTCGGTCGCGCGATCGGCCACGGCTTCGGTCAGCCGCGACTTTCCAATGCCGCTCTCACCAGAGAGAATGTGAACACTGCCGCGCCCTTTTCGCGCGGAGTCGAGGGCGCCAGTGAGCGCGGTCAGCTCGCGGTGGCGACCAACAAAGGGTGCGCGGGACGTCGGCATCACGGTTGAGAACGTACTGCAATACTGGGGATTGCGCAGCAGGGAATCGGCCATTCCTCGTGGTCTGCCGTTAACGCGTGTTATCGGCGCACCCTGCTCCCGCCTTTCTCATGCGATTCGTGCACGACCTCGCGGCCCCGGTTTTAGCCGACTTTGCTCCCGTGCTCTACGTCGGGGGGGAGCGCGTGACGGGGCTGGCCCGCGCCGAGGGAGGGTTCCTCGAGGGTCGCGGGGCTCGGTTGACGTATCAAGATTTGTTGATTAGTATGATGCCATGGCCACCACTGCGCTCGATTTGTCTCGCGCCTCCGAACTCTTTCATGCGCTCTCCGACGAGACGCGCCTAGAAATCCTCGGCATGCTGCGAGATGGCGAGCGCTGTGTCTGCGATCTGCAGGACGGATTGGACGCGGCGCAGTCGCGTCTCTCGTTCCATTTGAAGGTTCTCAAGGCCGCGGGGTTGGTATCTGATCGCCGCGAGGGACGATGGGCCTACTACACACTGGTCCCCGATGCCTTCGCCGAGGCGCACGATTTGGTGCGCTCGCTGGCCACGGAGCGCCCCGCTGGCCAGAAACTCAAGATCTTTGGCCGTTGCTGCGATTGATTTGCTTGGTTCATCCCATCCGCACTTTTTATTGACGAGGTCATCATGAGCACCACCGAGACGCAGGGCCCCGCACGCGAAATCACAGAGATTGTCAAAGAGCGCTACGGCCAGGCCGCGCGCCGCGTACTGGAGACGCACGAAGCGGCCTCGTGCTGCGACCCGCACACGACTGCCACGGGTCCCGTGAACTCCTGTTGCGGCGGAAGCGCCTTCAATGGTGCGACCGACCCCATTACGTCGAATCTCTACGTGAGTGGTGAGACGCAGGAGCTCCCTTCAGCGGCGCTGTTGGCCTCGCTTGGATGCGGCAATCCGACCGCGCTCGCGGCGATCAATCCGGGCGAGATCGTGCTCGACCTCGGCTCTGGCGGCGGCATTGACGTGCTACTCTCCGCGCGCCGCGTTGGGCCAACGGGCAAAGCCTACGGGCTCGACATGACGGACGACATGCTCACGCTCGCCCGGCAGAATGCCGCGGAGGCCGGCGTGCAGAACGTCGAGTTCCTCAAGGGGCATATCGAGCAGATTCCGCTCCCCGATGCCTCGGTGGATGTCATCATCTCCAACTGCGTGATCAACCTCTCGGCCGACAAGCGCACGGTCCTCGCCGAGGCGTTCCGCGTGTTGAAGCCTGGTGGACGCTTCGCGGTGAGCGATGTGATTGTCCGCGGCGAAGTCCCGGCCGCCGTGCGCCGAAGCATGGAACTCTGGGTCGGTTGCGTGGCGGGGGCACTTGAGGAGTCGGAGTTCAAGGCACTGCTCGCCGACGTGGGTTTCACCAACGTGGATATTGAGCCGACGCGAATCTACAAGAGCGAGGATGCGCGACTCTTCCTCACTGAGGCGGGGATCGACGTCGATGCGAGCATCGCCGAGATTGATGGCAAGTTCATGGCGGGCTTTGTGCGCGCCACCAAGCCAACCGCGTGATGGGGCAGTTCCGCGTGTTGGTGCTGTGCACCGGCAACTCCGCGCGCAGTCAGATTGGCGAAGCACTGCTTGCCGTCCGCGGCGCGACACGGGCCGCAGGCGTGGTCTCCGCGGCGAGCGCGGGCTCGCGTCCTGCCCCTCGCGTGAATCCCTATGCGATCGAGGAGCTCACACGGCACGGGATTGTCTGGGATGAGCGTACTCCTAAGTCAATCGACGATGTCGCAGGGGAGCACTTCGATCTAGTGATCACGGTGTGCGACAACGCCCGCGAGGCATGCCCGTACTTTCCCGGTGCGTTCGCGCAGGTGCACTGGGGACTCCCCGACCCCGCCGAGGAAACAGAACCCAACGCGGCGCGAGCGGCGTTCGCGCAAACGTATGACGCGTTGTCCGCGCGCGTTGATGCGCTGCTCGCGATGCCGATTGCCGAACTCGATGCTGCGGCGCTGCGCGAGGCTGCGCAGCGCGTCCACTCGGCACTCCCGCTTCCGTCAGGGCACTCACGATGAGTCGCATCGGTGTCGACACGCTCGATCCTCTCGATCCTCTCGATCCTCTCGATGCGCCGGTGCTGCGCCGGCTCTCGACGTTAGACCGATGGCTCCCGCTATGGATCTTCGTGGCGATGGCGTTGGGAGTCCTGCTCGGGCGGGTCTGGCCGGATATCGGCGTGACGCTCGAGCGCGTGAAAGTCGCGGGCGTCTCCGTGCCGATTGCGATCGGGTTGCTGTGGATGATGTATCCCGTCCTCGCGAAAGTCCGCTATGACGCCATCGGTGCGCACGCGAGCAATACCAAGGTGCTCGGCACCTCGTTGATGCTCAATTGGATTGTCGGGCCGATCCTCATGGCGGTACTCGCGTGGATCTTTCTCCCCGATCTGCCCGAGTATCGAAATGGATTGATCCTCATCGGCCTCGCACGATGTATCGCGATGGTACTCGTGTGGAACACGCTTGCGTGTGGTTCGGCAGAGTTGGCGGCGGTACTCGTGGCGCTCAACTCGGTGTTCCAGATTCTCACGTACTCCGTGCTCGGCTGGCTCTTTCTGACCGTGATGCCGGGGTGGTTCGGCGCGGAGTCTACGGCGATCAACGTATCGATGTGGGAGATCGGCAGGAGTGTGTTGATCTTCCTCGGAGTGCCGTTGCTGGCCGGGTATCTCACGCGGCGCATTTTCGTTGCGCGGCGCGGGAACGAGTGGTATGACGATGTCTTCATGCCGCGGTTCGGTCCAACTGCATTGCTCGGATTGCTCTACACGATCGTCCTCATGTTCGCGATGCAGGGGAACCGGATTCTCGAATTCCCGCTAGATGTGGTGCGCATCTCCGTCCCGCTGATGGTGTACTTCGCCCTGATGTTTGGCGGTGCGTTCTGGTTCTCGAAGCGAATGGGGTTCAATTACGAAACGACCGCATCGCTCAGCTTCACCGCCGCGGGGAACAACTTCGAACTCGCGATTGCCGTCGCAGTATCCACCTTCGGCATCGGCTCGGGTGAAGCGCTCGCGGCGGTCGTGGGGCCGCTGATCGAAGTACCGGCGCTCGTCGGCCTTGTCTACGCGTCGCTGTGGGCGCGCCGTCGGTACTTCGGCGGCGGCGTGGGTGGAGCGCGAGCAGGATAGTTGCGCGGTGCCGCGAGTCTTCAGGGCGCGCCGGGGAGCAAGGGTTCAAGCATCGGCGCTGATGCGCCATTCTGCGTGCAGAGGGCGAAGGTCGTCTCCCCCGCCCGATACATCGACACACCCGCGTGCCGTCCGCGCTTATCGATGATGAAGAATCGGACGTTGAAGTTCGGGAGGCCGCGATCGTTGAGCAGGCGCGCCTCGACCGTATTGGCCCGAATGCGCTTCAGTGCCTCCATGCCCGCGTCCTTTGGTGCGAGACCACGGCGTAGGTTCTCGATGATCAGGTACGACGACAGGTTGTAGAGATTCGCCTCGCCGCGCCCCGTAGAGCCTGCGGCGCCGATGTCATTGTCCACATAGATCCCCGCCCCAATAATCGGCGAGTCCCCGACGCGTCCCGGGATCTTCCAAGCGAGTCCGCTCGTCGTCGTGACGCTCGCGAGGTCACCGTCCGGCGTGATCCCGTTGCAGTTGATGGTGCCCCAAAACGAGCCTTCGCGAATGAGGCCATCGCGCACCATTGAGAGCCCAGCTGCGAGGCCCGGGTCGCGCTCGTGCGCCGACTTCGGTTGCCGACCACGTCCCTGCGGATCGAGCCAGTGCTCCGCGTCGAGTCGGCGCTTCCACTCCACCCACAGCCGACGACTGTCGGGCGTATTGAGATCGGATTCGATGGTAAAGCCGAGTTGGCGGGCGAAGGCGCGGGCATCATCACCGGCGAGCAGGTGGTGATCGGTCTGTTCCATCACGGCCTTCGCGACGAGAGAGGGCGTCCGAATTCCTTCGAGGCACGCGACTCCCCCCGCACGGCGCTTGGGGCCATGCATGCAGGAGGCATCGAGTTGGACGACCCCGTCGGCGTTGGGCAGTGCCCCGTAGCCGATGCCGTTCTCAAGGGGATCGAGTTCCGGAATGTTTACGCCGGCGATGAGCGCGTCGAGGACGTCCTCACCGGCGACAATCCCGCGGAACGCGCGCTCTACCGCGTTCTCGCGACCACCATTGCGGAACTCGAATCCGCTCGCGTCGGCGATGACCAGCGGTTCGACGGTGTGGCGAATCAGTAGATCCGGTGCGCTGATGGCCGGGCTCGGAGCGGGGGGCGTCGCGGCGGAGGCAACGAGGGGCGAGGCGGCGGCAAGTCCAGCGACCGCGGTCTTCACGAAGGCACGACGAGAGGTGGGCATGCTCGAAAGTGGCGCGGCCTGGCGGCGGGCGCCAGCTATCTGTCGCATATTTTCCGGATGCGACTGATGCTTCTACTGTTCCTTCTGCTGTTCGTGCACCCGATGGTGGCCGCGGCGCAGGCGCCTGAGGCCATCTGGTATATCCGCAACACCGAGGCGGGCATCGCGAGCTTCGCTGCGCACGCGGCGCACGTCAGCGTCATTGCGC
Source organism: Gemmatimonas sp. (assembly GCA_043736095.1). Lineage (GTDB taxonomy): Bacteria > Gemmatimonadota > Gemmatimonadetes > Gemmatimonadales > Gemmatimonadaceae > Pseudogemmatithrix. The sequence goes on along the minus strand of JAYTDH010000373.1, from coordinate 5,020 downwards.
CGCAGACCTACGCGATCGACAGCGTGGGACGCATTACTGGCGCGATGGATCCACGGATCGTCGCTACGGCGCGCGCGAACAACGTGAAGCTGATGCCACTCGTGATGAACCCAGGCTTCGACGTGGGCATCCTGCACCGGATTGTCACGGTGCCGAGCGCGCGCACGATGTCGGCGCGGAGTATGGCCGATCTGTGTCGCCGCGAGCGCGTACACGGCATCCAGTTGGACCTAGAGAATCTGCACGTGAGCGATCGCGATGCCTTCACCGCGTTCGCCCGTGAGGTTGCCGACTCTGTGCGGCGCGCGGGTTGTGAGATCTCCGCGGCGGTCGTGCCCCGCACGAGTGATGCGCGCGGCACGAGTGCCTATCACCACATGATGCACGACTACTGGCGCGCGGCGTACGACTACAAGGCGCTCGCCGAGGTGCTGGATTTCTTGTCGTACATGACATACGCTCAGCACACGGGAGGCTCGACACCAGGGCCCGTGGCGGGATTCCCGTGGATGGATGCTTCCCTGCGCTACGTGCTCGCCGCGGGTGTGCCGCCCTCCAAGATCTCACTCGGACTCGCCGGCTACTCCGACTACTGGTACTCTGCGTACGATGTGCGCACGGGAGTCGCGCGCACCGTTGGCGAGGACATCAGCTACACGCGACTGATGCGCATCCTCGCGGACGCTGGCGCAACTCCGCAGTGGGACGCGACGCAGCGGGCGTGGGTCGCGATGTGGGAGCGCGAAGGTGTCTTTGAACACGCGTGGATCGAGGATGCGCGCGCCTTTCGGGAGAAGATGACTTTTGTCTCGCAACATGGACTTCGTGGGTACTCCGTGTGGTTGATTGGCGATGAGGATCCGCGTACGTGGGAGATCGTCGGCGCGGTGCGGCGATGAAGCGTCGCGCTGATATGGGCGTGCCGCAGCACGCTGAAATGGGCGTGCCGCAGCGCAGTGCTTCGGGCCTGCCGCGCCGCGACTTCCTTCTCGCGGCCGGTGCGGCGGCCGGTGCAGCACTCGATGGGCGGTGGCGCACGAGCATTGGCGGCCCCGCGCATTCCGCCGCCGACCGCATGGCGTGGTGGCGCGAGGCGCGATTCGGAATGTTCGTGCACTTTGGGCTCTACTCCATGCTCGGCGGCGAGTGGGGCGGCCGCACGGACTACGGCGAGTGGATCCGCAGCAACGCGCAGATTCCGATCACTGAGTACGACCGATTGATTGAACGGTTCGACCCTACCCGATTCGATCCGGACGCGATGGCGCGGATGGCCGCCGCCGCGGGGATGAAGTATGTGGTCATCACCACCAAACATCACGACGGTTTTGGCCTCTGGCCGTCGGCCCAGACCGAGTGGTGCATCCGGAACACACCGTATCGGCGCGACATGATGCGCGCCGTGGCCGATGCGTGTCGTGCGCACGGGGTCCGGCCCTGCTGGTATCACTCGATTATGGATTGGCATCATCCCGACTATCTCCCGCGTCGCGAGTGGGAAGTGGGTGGACGGCCGGCGACGGGAGCGGATTTCAATCGGTACGTGCGATTTCTTCACGCGCAGGTCGAGGAGCTGCTTACGCAGTATGGCGAGATCGGCGTGATGTGGTTCGATGGCGAATGGGAGAGTACGTGGTCGCAGGAGCTTGGCGCGGCCCTGCTCGAGCACGTGCACCGGCTCGCTCCCGACACGCTCGTGAATAGCCGCGTGGCCAAGCAACCGGCGAACGGATTGGAGGCAGTGCTCACTCGCCCGCGCTACGGCGACTTCGGGACGCCAGAGCAGAAGATTCCGGATCGCGGCGTTCCCGGAATCGACTGGGAGAGCTGCATCACGATGAACGGCAACTGGGGCTTCAATCGCGCGGACACAAACTTCAAGTCGTTGCCGAAGCTCGTGGAGATTCTCGTGGAGACGGCATCGAAGGGAGGAAATCTCCTGTTGAACATCGGCCCAGACGGAGCAGGAGCGGTGCCGGCGCCGAGTGTTGAGCGTTTGCAGGGGCTCAGCGAGTGGATGCGCCTGCACGGCGACGCGATCCACGGCACCTCGGCATCGCCGTTTGAGGGGACGCCGTTCCGCGCGACACGAAAGGGTGATCGCCTGTACTGCTTCCTGCCCACGTGGCCCACGCAGCGAGAGTTGGTGCTCCCAGGCGTACGCACCGCGCCGCGCGGTGCGTACATGATTGAGGACGCGCGTCGGACGCCGTTGCCGACTCGCGTGGTCGATGCCGGCCTGGTAGTGACACTCCCGCCACAGGCGAGCGATCCAACGTGCTCAGTTCTCGCCGTGCAGATGCCACACAATATTCCAACGAGTTTTTGAGCGGATGCCCCTCCTGCACTCTGCGCGTTTACTCGCTCGGCTCTCTGCGATACTCCTGCTCGCCGCGCCTCTCCCGCTTTTCGCGCAACGTGATCGTATGCTCTCTCTGCTGCCGCAGCCTCGCTCCGTCATCATCGACTCCGGTGCGCCCTTCGCACTCCGGAACCCGGTGCGGATTGAGGTCGCTGCTACCGATTCCGCGTATCGCGAGGTCGCCGAGTTTCTCGCGGAGGTCCTGCGCGCACGCACCGGCTTCACCGTGCAGGTCGCGCCGTCGGTGCCGGCGTCGGCTCGCGCACCGCGCGCACCGCGCGCGACAGGCGTCGCACCCGCACGGCGCGCGACACGCGCGCCACGTGCCGCCTCGATCATTGTGATTGGCGGCGGATTGCCCGCGGACGCCAGCCTCGGCGCCGACGAGCGCTATACCCTCGCCGCGGACGTCTCGGGCATTCGTATCCGGGCGGTATCGCCACGAGGCGCGCTGTGGGGTGTGCAGACGCTCCGTCAGCTTCTGCCGATCGAGTTCGATGCCCTGAACGGCGCACCGCGCGCCACGTGGAGCATTGCAGCGGTTCGGATCGACGATACGCCGCGCTTCGTCTGGCGCGGGACGATGCTCGATGTAAGCCGGCACTTCCTCCCTCTCGCGGCGGTCAAGCGTCATCTCGATCTTATGTCGCGCTACAAGTTGAACGTGCTGCACTGGCACCTGACAGACGATCAGGGATGGCGGATCGAGATTGCCAAGTATCCGGAGCTCACGCGCGTCGGCGCCTGGCGTACCGAAACGGATGGGAGGCGCACCGGCGGCTTCTACACGCAGCCGGAGATTCGTGAAGTGGTCGAGTACGCGCGCCGACGCGGCATCATGGTGATCCCGGAGATCGAGATGCCGGGACATGAGATGGCCGCGCTCGCCGCGTACCCTGAGTTAGGCTGCACCGGAGAGCAGTTCACCGTGCCGACGACCTGGGGCGTCTTTGCCGATGTGCTCTGTCCGGGAAAGTCGTTCACCTTCACGTTCGTTCAGGATGTGCTCGACGAAGTGATTCCGCTCTTCCCTGCCCCGTTCGTGCATATCGGCGGCGACGAGGTCCCGAAGGATCGCTGGCGCGACTGTGCGTCGTGCCAAGCAATCATCCAACGTGAGGGGCTGGCCAACGAGGATGAACTACAGCGGTGGTTCACCGACAGCATTGGGCGCTTTCTCGCCACGCGTGGCCGCCGACTCATCGGCTGGAATGAGATTATGCATGGCGGGCGGCTCTTGCCGAGCACCGTGGTGCAGTCGTGGGAGGACTCGAGCTGGACGCGCCGCGGGATCGAGGCGGGCCACGAGGTGATTGCCTCGCCCAATGAGTGGACCTATCTCGACGCCTCACCGCGCGATCGTCCGCTCGCGAAGATCTACGCCTTCGAGCCCGTGCCACCGGGCGCAACCCCTGAGCAAGCGCGCCGCGTACTCGGCGGTGAGGTGCCGCTCTGGAGTGAGCGCATCACGTCACCGGCAAATCTCGAGTTCATGGCGTGGCCACGAGCGCTCGCCTTTGCCGAGGTGATGTGGAGCGATGCCCCACGCGATCTGCGGCGACTCACGGCACGCCTGACGAACGATCATCTCCTCCGTCTCCGTGGGATGGGCGTTGCTGTCGGACCGGCCGATGTGGAACTCGTGCGACTCGGTGTCGCCTTTGATGGAGTCGCGCGCGTACCACGCGTTCAGGTGACGGCCGGCGCACCGGGGATTGTGTTGCGCATGACCGCCGACGGCTCCACGCCAAGCGCCGCCTCTCCAGAAGTCACGAGTGGCACGCCGCTCACGGGCGAAGGTGTGCGGCGGCTCCAGGCTTTCTACGGCGAGCAGACTGTGCGCGAGGAGCTTCGCGTCGAACTCGTGCGGCATCTCGGCGTCGGTGCGCACGTGACGGCGACCCCTCCGGCCAACCCGCAGTACCTGAGCACCGGCCGCGACGCGCTGGCCGATGGGTTAATCGGCAGCATCGAGCATGGCGATGGAATGTGGCAGGGATGGTGGGGTCCCGATGTCCGACTCGAGCTCGTGTTGGATTCGGCTGTGAATGCTCGTGAGATCAGCATCCGGTTTATGCAAAAGATTGGCGCGTGGATCGCGCTCCCGGGCGCGGTCGAGTTCTCGTGGTCGACCGACGGCATTACTTGGTCTCCGAAGTCGATTCGGCAGCACGCAGTACCCGTCCTGCAGGGCGGCGCGAGGATAGAGACGTTCTCCGTTGAGCTCCCGTCGCCGACAGCCATCCGCTTCGTACGAATCTCAGCGCGCTCGAGCGGCCCGCTCCCCGCCTCGCACCCCGGCGCCGGTCGGCCGTCCTGGCTCTTCGCGGATGAAGTCGTGATTCGCTGACTACCAGCGCACGTGGACAGCCGAACGCCCGCGGAAGTGCCACGTGTCTGCGACGATAGGATCACCAGCGAGCCTGAGCGTAGGCAGGCGCTCGAAGAGTACGCGAACCGCGGTGCGCAGTTCGAGGCGCGCGAGCGGCGCACCGACGCAGGCGTGGATTCCCGCGCCGAACGCCACGTGCGGATTCGGCGAGCGCGTGCCGTCGAATCGCTCGGGGCTCGCAAAGCGATTGGGATCGTGATTCGCCGCGGCGAGTAGGAGACCGACCTTCTGCCCCTTCGCGAAGTGTTCGCCGTTGAACTCGAGAT
>JAYTDH010000372.1:0-3107 GCA_043736095.1 Gemmatimonas sp. | reverse complement strand
ATCGCGACGATGTCGATCGCGACACCGTTCTCTTTGGCCGCGCGGACGACCTGCCGGCCGATGCGGCCGAACCCGTTGATACCGATCTTCAGCGTCTTGGACATTGCCAGATATCCTGAGGGGGGAGAAAGAACTGGAACAGATGGTCGATCAGTGAGGATCTGCGCTGGTGCGCGCCCGTCCGAACGTCAGATAACTGAGCGTGCGTGCACCCGCATCGAAGAGCACCGTCGCGCAGGCGTTGAGCGTCGCGCCTGTCGTAAACACATCGTCCACGAGGATCAGGTGCTGCCCGCGAATGCGTGCGTCCGCCCCACTCTCTAGAGCGAACGCACGATGAACGTTCGCCAAGCGCTCCCCGGGAGTCAATCGGGTTTGTGTTGGCGTGGCGCGCGTGCGTGCAATCACGTCGGTCCAGACCGGGACATCCCAGCGCCTCCCAACAGCGAGGGCGAGCGCGTCGGCCTGATTGTAGCCGCGGGCGCGGGCCTTCTCAGGCGCCAAGGGCACGGGGATGAGCGCCGCGCGCTCGGCCACCACGTCCGGCGGCCACTCGAGCCGTGCCATACGTTCCCCCATCGCGTCGGCGACGGCGGGCCAGCCGTCGTATTTGAGCGCGGAGAGGATCGCACTGCTGGCCGTGCTGGGGACCCAGCAGTGCGCGCGCGATGCGCGAATGAAGGCGGGGAGGAGGGCGCAGCCCACGCACGCGCCACGCGCCGGCCTGGGGTGTCCGCAGCGATCGCAGCGCGGCGCGCGCAGCACTGGCACGCGGGACCAACACCGACCGCACACCAGCCCCTGATCGGAGTCGTCCATCGCCGACTCGCACGACGCGCACACTCGCGGGAACACAAACTGCGCGAGCGCACCGATGGCGCGGCGCCAGCGCGGCGCCAGGCTCACTTCACTGCCTCCCACATCGCCACGCGATCCGCCGGCACGCCAAACCAGCGCTCGAACGCGAGTGCTCCCTGTTCCACCAGCATCGGGAGCCCGTCTTCGGCCCGAAGACCGCGCGCGCGGCAGGCACTGATCCACGGCGTGCGCCCGCGCCGATAGCTCAGGTCGAGAACCGCGCAGTTCGCCACAATCTGCGCGGGCTCCACCGGCATCACCGCGCCCGCGAGTCCGAGCGGCGTGGCATTCACAACGAGCTGCGCACGGGAGAGCGCCTCGCGGAACTCGCCATCGCGCAGGGCGGGATCGAAGTCAATGGCGCTGCAGAGCGTGGGATACCGCGCCGCGAGCGTGGCCGCGCGCGCGCGCGTCCGTGCGGCGATGGTAATCTGCGCGCCTGGCCAAAGGCGCACGGCCTCGCAGACCGCCGCGGCCGCACCACCGGCGCCGACGAGCACCACGTGGGCACTGGCCACGCCGTCTTCGAGCAACACCCGCGCGGCCAGATCGAATCCGCCCACGTCGGTGTTGTCGCCGACCAACGTGCCGTCGGGTTCAAACCAGAAGGTGTTCACCGCGCCGACATCGCGCGCGAGCGCGGTGATCTGATCGCACCGCTCAGCAACGGCTTCCTTGTGTGGGATCGTCACGTTGCCGGCCACACGCTCTTTCCGAAGCAGTTCAATCACCGCGTCGAGATCAGTTGCCGCAACGTCCACCGTTTCATACGTGGCGTCGATTCCCGCCGCGGTGATCGCCGCCGTCTGCATCACCGGCGAGAGTGAATGCGACACGGGATGCCCAAGCAAGACGAGCCGCCGCGGCGTCACGCTCAGCCGTCCTTCGCGCCGCGCTCCGTTGCGACCCGCTCGAGGACCTGATCGATCGCCGTGCGCAACTCATCAAACGTCGTGCGATACGCGTCGAGATCCCCGCCAAACGGATCTCCTACTGGCGTGGACGCGGCGCCCTTGCTCGCGTAGTGCGAAAGCAGATGTGCCTTGGTGCTACCCCCCAGGGCGGCCACACGCTCGAGATGATGCGGACCCATCACGAGTATGAGATCGGCGCCCTCAATCATCTCGCGCGTCAGCACGCGCGAGCGATGCGTATTGATGTCGAGTCCCTCCTCCATCGACACGAGCAACGCGCCGTCCGACGCGGGCGCGCCATCCCACGCACTCGTTCCGGCACTCGAGATCACGAGGTCGCCAATCGCACGCGCCGCGGCGAGCTCACGGCCAATCGCCTCGGCCATCGGCGAGCGGCAGGTGTTCCCCGTGCACACGAAAAGCAGATGCATGGCTAGAACTTACCGATCGCCAACGAGATCGGGACAGCTCTCACGAAGCACATCCGCGGGAATCGCTCCAGGCCGAATGACGCGCGGACGCCGGCCCGTGCAGTCGACAACCGTAGACGCGGTGTCAGTGCCGAGCTTCCCCGCATCGAGGAGCAACACATCACCCTGAGCGATCTGCGCGCCGAACTGCTCGAGCACTTCACGCGCCGAAGTCGCGGCAGGCTCACCGGGTCGGTTGGCTGAGGTGCTGGTGATGGGGTCGCCGAGCGCGGTGATGATGCGCTGGAGCCCCGGATGCGGGGTCCAGCGCACCGCCACGCCACCCTCGGGACCACGGAGCCGATCAGGAATGCGCCGCTCACCGCCAGGCAGCACGAGTGTCAGCGGCCCCGGCCAGTGACGGGCGGCGAGCATCGACGCCGACTGGGGAAGATGTAATCCGAGCCGCGTCAGCATCGGCGTATCGGCGATCAGCAACAAGAACGGCTTGGCCGGCGGACGCCGCTTGAGCGTGACGAGCCGTTCGATCGCGCTGTTGTCGATGGTCGTACCGAACCCGTAAAGCGTTTCGGTGGGATACGCCAGCACCCTGCCATCACGCAGGTGCGAGAGCGTCGGCCCAATCGCGGCCTCAGTCTCCTCGGCGGACCAGAACGGCAGACCGCGCGCCTCAGGCATCCGCATCGTCCATGAGGCCCGCAAGCAGCTCCGCGCGTGCGAAGTCGGTGGCCTCGGTCACCTTCATCGCGCGCTCACTGCCGCGAACCACCCTGACCGGCACGCCAATTCGCTCACAGAGCGCGGCGTCATCTGTTGCCTCGCCGTGCCACCCACCCTTCTTGGCTTCGCGATGCGCGCGCTCAATCACCTCGCGTGGGAAGCCCTGCGGCGTCTGCGCGCGCCA
>JAYTDH010000371.1:0-6768 GCA_043736095.1 Gemmatimonas sp. | reverse complement strand
GACTATGCCCGGTGACGCCCTGATCGTGCGCGGTGCGCGCGAACACAATCTCAAGAACATCAGCGTGACGATCCCGCGCGACCGGCTGACGGTCGTGACCGGGCTCTCCGGGTCGGGCAAATCGTCGCTCGCCTTCGACACGATTTTCGCCGAAGGACAGCGCCGCTACGTCGAGTCGCTCTCCGCCTACGCGCGCCAGTTCCTCGGCTTGATGGAAAAGCCCGACGTCGATGCGATCGAAGGGCTGTCGCCGGCGATCTCGATTGAACAGAAGACCGCCGGTGCGAACCCGCGCTCCACGGTCGGCACGGTCACGGAGATTTACGACTACCTGCGTCTGCTCTACGCGCGCGCCGGAACGCCGCACTGCTCCAATTGTGGACGCCCCGTCTCCAAGCAGACGGCCACGCAGATCGCCGATGTCGTGCTCTCGTGGCCAGCGGGCACCAAGATCGAAGTGCTCGCACCGCTCGTGCGTGGTCGCAAGGGCGAGTTCCGTGAACTCTTCGAGGACGCACGCAAGCAGGGCTTTGTTCGTGCGATGGTGGACGGCGCGCTGATTGAACTCGCGGAGCCGCCGAAGCTCAATCGCAAGCTCAATCACTTTGTCTCGGTCGCGGTGGATCGCCTCGTGGCGCGGACGGACGACCGTGGCCGCCTCACCGACTCGATCGAGACGGCGCTGCGGTTAGCTGAGGGCTTGGTGGAGGTTGTGCGGCACGATGGCCCGAAGCCGGCGACGCAGCTGTTCTCCGAGAAGTATGGTTGCCCCGACTGCGGCATCTCGATGCCGGAACTCGAGCCGCGCCACTTTTCGTTCAACTCGCCGTTCGGCGCCTGCTCCACCTGCAGCGGACTCGGCACCAAGCGCACTGCGTCGGCGGATCTCGTGCTCGGCGACCCAAGCATCTCCATTCTGGAAGGCGTCGTGCTCCCGTGGGGTGAGCCCGATGGCTATCTGCGTCGCGTGATTCTGCCGGGGCTCGCAAAACAGCTCAAGTTCGAGCTCAATACGCCGTGGGGAAAAATTGCCGATCGCGTGAAGTTCGAGTTGCTGTTTGGCACCGCGAAGAAGAAGGGTGAGGAGGAGACGCGTTGGGAAGGCATCCTCTCCAACGTGCAGCGCCGATATACCGAGACCACCTCGGACACAGTACGCAACGAGCTCGAGGAGTACATGCTCGTCGGCGAGTGCCCCGACTGCCACGGACGTCGCCTCAAGCCAGAGTCGCTCGCCGTCACATTGCACGGGCGGAGCATCGGTGAGTTCACGGAATGCTCGGCTGTGGATGCGCTGGCGTTCGCTGAGAGCGTGCCGATCCGCGAGAAGGGGAAGCCTGGGCTCGATCCCGGGATCGCGGGTCCGATTCTGAAAGAAGTGCGCGAGCGGCTCCGCTTCTTGGTGGATGTCGGACTCGACTATCTCACGCTTGATCGTTCTGCCGAGTCCCTCTCGGGCGGCGAGGCCCAGCGCATCCGACTCGCCACGCAGATCGGGTCGCGCTTAGTCGGCGTGTTGTACATCCTCGACGAGCCGTCAATCGGATTGCATCAGCGCGACAACGCGCGCTTGTTGGGGACGCTCAAGCGTCTGCGTGATCTTGGAAACACCGTGCTCGTGGTGGAGCACGACGAAGAGACGATCATGGAGGCCGATCATCTGATTGACCTCGGCCCCGGTGCCGGCAAGCATGGTGGCGAGGTGATCGCCGAGGGCACGGTGCAAGAGGTGATGGCGGTGGCCGAGAGCATCACCGCGCAGTACCTGACTGGGAAGAAGAAGATCGAGAGGAAAGAGGAGAGGCGACCGAGGAATGAGAACCGAGTATTGAGGGTGGTCGGCGCGAAGGAGCATAATCTTCGGAATGTGACGGCGGAGTTTCCGCTCGGTTTGTTCGTCGCCGTGACGGGAGTGTCTGGCTCGGGGAAGAGCACGCTCGTTGAGGACATCCTCCAGAAGACGTTGGCGCGCCATTTCTTCCGCGCCCGTGTGCTACCGGGGGCGCATGAGCGCATCACGGGGCTCGAGCATCTCGACAAGGTCATCGATATCGATCAAGCGCCGATCGGGCGCACGCCCCGATCGAACCCGGCGACGTACACGGGGTTGTTTACGCCGATTCGTGAGCTGTTTGCCGAGATGCCCGAGGCGAAGTTGCGCGGCTACGGGCCCGGCCGATTCTCGTTCAATGTGAAGGGCGGCCGCTGTGAGGCCTGTCAGGGTGATGGGCTGGTGAAGATTGAGATGCACTTCTTGCCCGATGTGTACGTGACGTGCGAGCAGTGCCGCGGGAAGCGCTACAATCGCGAAACCTGCGATGTGAAGTTCCGCGGGCTCTCGATCAGCGAAGTGCTCGATCTCACCGTTGAGGATGCGATGGGCTTGTTTGAGAATCAGCCACGTATCCACCACAAGCTCGTCACGCTCAATGATGTTGGACTCGGCTACATCCATCTTGGGCAGAGTGCGACGACGCTCTCTGGTGGTGAAGCGCAGCGCGTGAAACTCGCCACTGAGCTTTCGCGTCGCGACACGGGGCGGACGCTGTATATCCTCGATGAGCCGACAACTGGACTGCACTTCGAGGATGTGCGTGTGTTGCTCGACGTGTTGCACAAGCTCGTGGACCGCGGGAATACCGTGCTGGTGATCGAGCACAATCTCGATGTCATCAAGACGGCAGATTGGATCGTGGATCTTGGCCCCGAGGGTGGTTCGGGGGGCGGGATGATTGTTGCGGCGGGGACGCCGGAGGATGTGGCGAAGAACAAGGCGTCGTATACGGGGCATTATCTCAAGAAGGTTTTGCGGTAGGCGTTTTCACAAACGAGGAGCGAGGAGCGAGGGGGAGGGGAAGAGGGAAGGGAAAGGGGAAGGGATTAGGGGGAGGAGGCCTTCCGGATTCAGGTCACGGTGATGGCAATTAATTCCCTGCACTCGGCGAGCAACGGTTGTAGGTCGGCGCGACGGAAGTCTGCGCGTTCAGCGAGTTCCAGCCACACCAGCGACTCGCGTAGCTCTTTCACGCAGATCTTCATCCGAAACACATAGTCGCGCGATGACACCGCCTCCCGCGCCTCCGCATAGTTCGCCGCCGGAGCCGTTGCCGAGCGAGCGAGCTGCCTGAACACGTTGTCGAGCACCACATCCCGCGGCGCCCGCCGAAGCAGCCCGCAAACATTCCCGCCAAACGCCACAAGCCGATCCGAGAGAAGTGGTTTCATAGCCCAACATTCTCAACCGGAATCGGAGAACGCCCCCACCCTTTCCCTCCCCCTTGTCTCTTAATCCCTCCCCCTTTCCCCCTCCCCCTTCCCCTCGCTCCTTACCTTTATCGCATGGTTTCTATCCTCGACATCATCGGCCCAGTCATGGTGGGCCCCAGCTCTAGCCACACCGCCGGCGCCTGCCGCCTCGGGCTCGTGGCGCGCGATCTCGTCTCCGGCACGCCGCAGACCGCACTCATTGAACTCCACGGCTCATTCGCCCGCACCGGCGAGGGGCACGGCACCGACAAAGCCATCGTCGGCGGACTGCTCGGCTTCCGCCCCGACGACGAGCGCCTGCGCGACTCGCTCACAATCATGGAGCGCGAGGGCCTCGACTGGCGGTTCGAGAAGACTTCGCTCGGCGACGAACCCGCTGTGCACCCCAACTCCGTGCGCATCACTGTCACCCGCGAGCATCGGCATCATGTGATGCTCGGCGCGTCGCTCGGCGCTGGGCGCATTAAGGTCTCGGAGATCGATGGCTATCCTGTCGAGGTCGACGGGTCGCACCACACCATCGTGATGGTGGCCGAGGATGTGAAGGGTAGCATCGCGCGCATCGCGGGCATCCTCAGCGATAGCGGCGTGAACATCGCCACACTGCGCTTGACGCGAAAGCATCGCGGTGGTGATGCCTTCATGGTGATCGAAGTGGATGAAAAGCCTGGCGACGAAGTCGGCGCGATGCTCAAGACACTCGCGTGGGTGAAGTGGACGCACCGCATCGACAAAGTGGGGGCCTAATGTATCACTCGCTCGCCGAAGCTATCGCCGACGCAGAGAAGCGCGGCACCACGTTGGCCACTGTCGCGCTGGAGATTGAAGCGCGCGATCAGGGGCGCAGTATCGAGAGTATCCGTGAGGCACTCGGGCGTGCGCTCGCGGTGATGCGCCAAGCTATCGAGCAGGGCGTCACGGGCGATTTGCGCTCGGCGTCCGGCCTAGTTGGTGGCGACGCTGCGAAGTTGCGCACCGGACCCGCGGGGCCACTGAGCGGCACGGTGTTCCGTGAAGTGCTGATGCGCGCGCTCGCCGTACAGGAGGTGAATGCGGCGATGGGCGTGATTGTCGCCGCGCCGACCGCCGGCGGTGCCGGGGTGCTCCCCGGTGTGCTGCTCGGGCTCGCGAGCAAGCACAACTTTAGCGATGCGCAGTTGATTGATGCGCTGGCGACGGCGGGACTGATTGGTGCCGTCGTTGCACATCGCGCCTCGCTGAGCGGCGCCGAGGGGGGGTGTCAGGCCGAGACCGGCGCCGCCGCGGGCATGGCGGCCGGAGCGGCGACCGAGATGCTGGGCGGGACGCCGACCCAGGCGGGATACGCCGTCGCACTCGCGCAGCAGGGCACGCTCGGGCTTGTCTGCGATCCGCTCGGCGGACTCGTCGAACTGCCGTGCGTGTTCCGCAACGCGACGGCGGCGGCGATTGCGCTCGCCGCGATTGAGATGGCGCTCGCGGGTATCAGCTTTGCGATTCCCGCCGATGAGGTGATTGATACGATGGGTGAGATCGGCCGCGAGATGGATGTGCGGTATCGTGAGACGGCGGGCGGCGGGCTGGCGGCGACGCCCACCGGGCGGCGGTTGGCGAAGGAGCGGCTGGTGGAGCTCAAGAAACGATGAAGCTTGGAGGCTGGCGCCCCCGCCTCTCCCAGTGAAACTTTCCGACACACCCCCCTCGTATCGGTGGGGGACACCTCACCCAGGGATCGGCATGGTTACCCCCGAACAAATCGAAGGCTTCCTCGGACGCCTCGCGAACGAGGGCAGTAGCTACAACGAAATCGAGCCGGGCCTCTGGGCCGTGCACCCCGGTGGCGAGCTCGACCTCACCGTCGTGGTGCATCACATGCCGCCGGTGGTCGTGCTGCGCGTGAAGGTGATGACGTTGCCCGCGCCGGGACCGGAGGCCGACAAGCTCTGCCGCCGACTCCTCGAGTTGAATGCTACCGATCTCCTCCACGGCTCCTACGGGATCCAGGGGACGGATGTCGTGCTGGTCGAAGCACTTGAACTCGCACATCTCGACTTCGAGGAGTTCCTCGCCTCGTACGAAAGCATCACGCTTGCACTCGCCGGCCACCTCCGCGAGTTCTCCGCCTACCACGAGGCCCGCTGAACATGGGCATCTTCGATCGTCTCGCCACGCTCCTTAAGTCCAACATCAATGACCTGATCTCGAAGGCCGAGAATCCGGAGAAGATGTTGGATCAGATTGTCGTGGACATGCAGAATCAGCTCGCGCGCGCGAAGCAGCAGGTCGCCGCGGCGATCGCCGACGAAAAGCGCCTCAAGGATCAGTTTGAGACGGAGTACAAGCAGTCGCAGGATTGGGAAGCGAAGGCGATGCTCGCCGTGAAGGAAGGGCGCGATGATCTTGCCAAGCAGGCCCTTCTGCGGCAGGCCGAGCACTATGAGCATGCGCAGTCACTCGAGACGACGTGGCATTCCCATGTGCTTGAGACGGAGAAGCTCAAGAACTCACTGCGCGACCTGAACGACAAGATTCAGGAAGCGAAGCGCAAGAAGAACCTCTTGCTCGCGCGTCAGCGTCGCGCACAGGCGCAGCAGAAGATCTCGGAGACGATGTCGTCGATGTCGGAGAAGTCGGCGTTCGAGGCCTTCGCGCGCATGGAAGAGAAGATCGGCCAGAACGAGCGCATGATCAAAGCGAGCACGGAGATCGAGGAGGAGTTCAGCGGCGATCGACTCGCCGGCGACTTCAAGCGCCTCGAGAAGGTCGCGGGTTCGGCCACGGCCGACCAGCAGCTCCTCGCGCTCAAGCAGAAGATGGGGTTGCTCGGCTCCGGCACACCGGCAGCACCGCGGCAGATCCGCGCCGGCGAGCAGGTGGTGGACGCGCACATCGAGGACAAGAAGTAGCGCGACGACCTCTGACTCCGGAGTGATGCGCTGATGTTCTGGCCGATTTTGTATTCCGCAGTAAGCTTTTGGGGCATCGCGCTCGCCGGCGGTCTGTATTGGGGCCGACGCTATGTGCGGGCGATTGAACTGCAGGCGCATGCCGATTCGCGGATTCTGGAGTTGGAGTCGCGGGTCCGCTCGCTTGAGTCTGGGATCTCGAACCAACCTGCACTCGCGCGCGGCACCGCCCCAAGCACAAACGCTGACCCAGTGTGATGATCTGATGCCCGGTGCGCGACGATGATGTCGGGCACCGGGCATCTTCGTTGTAGGGTGTCGTCATGCGCACCCCACCTGTTCTTGAGTTTCGCGGCGTCACGCGCCGCTGGCGCGCCGGAATCCTCGGCGCGGCCGCCGAGATCACGGCGCTCCGCGACTGCTCGATCACGCTGCGCGCGGGAGAAATCCTCGCCGTCAGCGGTGTAGCCGGCAGCGGGAAGTCGACGTTCCTGCTACTCGCGAGCGGGCGAGTGCCTCCCAGTGCCGGCGAGGCGCGCTGGTGTGCGAGCGCGGATCCGTCCGTGGCGCGGCCGCAACTAATCGGAGCGCGGCCCTGGGAGTACTCGTTCCTCAC
>JAYTDH010000370.1:0-2550 GCA_043736095.1 Gemmatimonas sp. | reverse complement strand
GCGCGGGCTGCACCGCGCGGGTATCGACCCCCGGAATCCCTGACTGGTGCCTCTTGGTGCCTCTCCGCTTGCTCGGCACCGCGATAACTCTCTAGCTTTCCGCCACCCTCCAACGTCGGCGAAACTTCATGACCGAATACAAGTACGCGCGCGTCCCCTCAAAGGGAGAGCGCATCGAAGCGTCTGCCGGTGACTTCAAGGTCCCCGATCAGCCAATCATCCCATTTATCGAGGGTGATGGCACGGGCGCTGATATCTGGCGGGCGAGCGTGCGCGTGTTTGACGCCGCGGTGGAGCGCGCGTATGCGGGGAAGCGCAAGATCCACTGGATGGAGGTCTTCGCAGGTGAGAAGGCGTTCAACATGACGGGTGAATGGATGCCCGCGGAGTCGCTCGATGCGGTGCGCGAGTTCAAGATCGCCATCAAGGGTCCGCTCACGACGCCAGTCGGCGGCGGCATTCGCTCGCTCAACGTCGCGTTGCGCCAAGAACTCGATCTCTACGCCTGCATCCGCCCGGTGCGCTACTTCCAAGGTGTTGGCGCGCCGGTGAAGCACCCGGAGAAGGTCAACATGATGATCTTCCGCGAGAATATTGAGGACGTCTACAGCGGCATCGAGTTCCGTGCCGGCACTCCCGAGGCGGAAAAGCTCCGTCTGTTTATTGAGAAGGAGTTCGGGAAGAAGATTCGTCCACAGTCGGCGATCGGCATCAAGCCGATGTCCGCATTTGGATCCAAGCGGCTGATTGAGATGGCGCTGCGCTATGCGATCAAGAATCATCGCCCGCACGTCACGATGATGCATAAGGGCAACATCATGAAGTTTACTGAAGGCGGATTCCGCGATTGGGGCTACGAACTCGCGAAGGAGAAGTTCGCGGGACAGGTCGTGGCGGAAGCAGATCTCAATACCGCGGGCAATGGTGCGCGTGCCGATGCTGTCGTGCTGAAGGACCGGATTGCCGACTCGATGTTCCAACAGATCCTCCTCCGTCCCGAGGAGTACTCTGTGGTCGCGACCCCGAACCTCAACGGCGACTACATCTCCGACGCCCTTGCGGCGGAGGTCGGTGGACTCGGCATTGCGCCGGGCGGCAATGTGGGCGATGAGGCGGCGGTCTTCGAAGCCACGCACGGCACCGCGCCGAAGTATGCCGGACTCGACAAGATCAACCCAGGCAGCGTGATCCTCTCTGGCGTGATGATGCTCGAGCAGATGGGCTGGGATGAGGCCGGCGCGATGATCGTCGCCGGACTCGAGAAAGCCATTGCCAACAAGACGGTTACCTACGACCTCGCGCGCCAGATGCAGGGGGCCACGGAAGTGAGCACCACTGGGTTCGGCGATGCAATCATCCGCGGGATGGAGGGCTGATGTCCATTGCATTCGCAGTCAAGCGTGGCGATCCCGCCCGCGGCGCCACTCCGCTCGTCGCCGTCGCGTTGCCGGCCGATAGCACACTTCCTAAGGCCCTCGCCGCGCTTGATAAGGCCACCGGCGGCGCCCTCTCCGCCGCAATCAAGGGAAAGGATTTCAGCGGGGCGAAGGACGAGTCGCTGTTGATTGTGAACACCGGCACTGGCCCCGCGCGCGTTCTGCTCGTCGGGAGCGGCGCTGGTGATGTAAAGGGCGTGACGCGCGCGGCCACGCTCGCCGGACGCAAGGCGAATGCGATGAGCGTTGGCACGATGACCTTTTGGGCCGAGGGACTTGAGGGCGAGAAGCTCGAAGGTGCGGCGATCGGCATCTCGCTCGGCAGCTGGGAGTTCCGTGAGTTGCATTCGGCGGCGCCAGCGGCGAAGCGGAAGAAGCCACTCAAGGCGGCCACACTCTTCGTGGAGAACACCGGCGCCGCTCGCGGACCGCTCGCGGCCGGAGTCGCCGTCGCCGAAGGCCAGCGCCTCGCGCGCCGGCTCGCGATGCTCCCGGGCAACATCTGCACGCCCGCGTACATCGCCAGCACCGCCAAAGACATCGCCAAGCGCCACAAACTCGGCGTGAAGGTCTTCGGACGAAAGGAGATGACGCGCATGAAAATGGGATCGTTCCTTGCCGTCGCGCAGGGGACCACGCAGGATCCCAAGCTGATCGCGCTGGAGTACAAGGGAGGTCGTCGCGGTGAGGCGCCGATTGTCCTCGTCGGGAAGGGACTCTGTTTCGATACCGGTGGCGTGAGCATCAAGCCCGCGCTCGGCATGGAGACGATGAAGTTCGATATGTGCGGCGCGGCCGGCGTGCTTGGCGCGATGGAAGCGATTGCCCGCATGAAGCTGCGGATCAACGTGGTCGGGCTTGTTGGCTCCACGACGAATGTGGTGGATGGCGATGCGGTGAAGCCGGGCGACGTGGTGTTCGCCAGCAACGGCAAGAGCATCGAGATTCAGAACACCGATGCCGAGGGACGCTTGGTACTCGCTGACGTTCTCGTCTATGCGCAGCGCTACAAGCCGCAGGCGGTGGTTGATGCCGCGACACTCACCGGTGCCGTCGTGGTCGCCCTCGGCCATGTGACGGTCGGTGTGATGGGGAATGATCAGAAGGTCATCGA
>JAYTDH010000369.1:0-1675 GCA_043736095.1 Gemmatimonas sp. | reverse complement strand
GGCGTCGGGTGCGTCTCAATGAACATGCCATCGATTCCCGCAGCACAAGCGGCCTTGAGAAGCGCCGGGATATGCTCGCGAAGTCCTCCACTGGCTCCGCCGTCTCCCCTGCCCGGCTGCTGCACGGAATGCGTCGCGTCGAAAATGACCGGCACCTCGCAGGCCGTCCGCATCCGCGAGAACGAGCGCATGTCTACGACGAGGTCACCGTAGCCGAGGAAGGTCCCGCGTTCGGTCACGGCGACCTCACAGCGGCCATCGGTGGCGAGGATCGACGCGGGGTACGCGCTCCGCACCTTCTTCACGGCGCCGGCCATCCCCTCGGGATGCATCCACTGGCCCTTCTTGACGTTCACCGCTGTCCCCGTCGCGCCGGCCGCTTCGAGCAAATCCGTTTGGCGGCAGAGAAAGGCCGGGATCTGCAGCACATCCACGACCTTGCCAACCATCTCACACTGCTCGGGGAGATGCACGTCGGTCAGGACAGGTAGCCCCGAGCGCTCCCGCACTCGCTCGAGGGCACGCAGCCCCTCCTCGATGCCCGGACCGCGGAACGCCCCGGCGTTCGAACGGTTCGCTTTATCGAAGCTGGCCTTGAAGATGATGCCACCCGGAACCTTCGGCGCGAGTCTCGCGAGATGATCGGCAACGCGGAACAACAGCTCATCGTTCTCGATGACGCAGGGACCCGCAATCATGAAGAGCCGGTCCTTCGGGAAGGTTGCGCGGTGCATCAGTTGGCCTCAGCGAGCTCGGCGCGCCCACGTGCGCGCTCCGGAGATACCGTCGCGTGCTGGGCGGACGCGGCGACAAACGCCGAAAAGAGCGGATGCGGACGTGTGGGGCGTGATTTGAGCTCGGGATGGAATTGGCAGGCTACGAAGTGTGGATGATCCGCAATCTCGATCATTTCCACGAGCGAGCCATCGGGAGAGAGTCCCGAGAGCCGCATTCCCGCCGCTTGGAGCTGCTCACGATACTGGTTGCTCACCTCGTAGCGGTGCCGATGCCGCTCAGAGATCTCTGGCTGGCCGTAGATCTCCGCCGCGCGTGAACCCGGTTTGAGGCGGCAGGCGTACGACCCAAGTCGCATCGTGCCACCCATATCTTTGACGCTCTGCTGCGCTTCGAGGAGAGAGATCACGGGATTGCTGCACTCCGGCGCGAACTCACTAGAGTTCGAATCGTCGAGCCCACACACGTTACGCGCGAACTCGATGATAGCGATTTGCATCCCGAGACAGATGCCGAAGAACGGCGTTCTCGTCTCGCGGGCCGCGCGGATCGCCTCCACCATCCCTTCGACGCCGCGCACCCCGAATCCACCGGGTACGAGGACGCCATCGAATCCCGCCATCAGCTGCCTTGCGCGTGCGGCATCGGTGAAGAGGTCGCTTGAGGTCCACTCAATATCCACCCCCACATCATTCGCGATTCCACCGTGAATCAGCGACTCTTGGACACTCTTGTACGAGTCCGCGTAATCGGTGTACTTGCCGACGATGGCGATCTTCACGCGGCGCGACGGAGCGATAACGCGTTGCACCATCGCGGTCCACTTGGACATGTCGGGGGCCGGTGTTTCGAGTCCGAGCTTCCGGCAGACAAGATCATCGAGGCCCTGCTCGCGGAAGGAGATCGGGATCTGGTAGATCGTCGCGACATCGCGGCTCTC
>JAYTDH010000368.1:0-15653 GCA_043736095.1 Gemmatimonas sp. | reverse complement strand
TGGCGGCGCTGTATCCAGAGAAGTTCATCTTCGATGTGGCCGGATTCCCAAGAATCCTCGCCAAAGATCTCGTCGCCCAACTCGTAGAGCAAGCGGGGCAGTTCCAGCAGCCCGTGCACCTGGGGCAGAACGTCGTCGGACTCGAGGAGGAAGATGGCCACTTCGTGCTCGTCACAGAGAGCGATCGTTTCCCGACGCGGTCGGTGATTGTCGCGGCCGGCATCGGGGCGTTTGCGCCGCGCCGGCTTCCGCAGCCCTGCGCCGCGCCGTGGTACGGGAAGGGCATCTTCGACACCGTACTTGAGCCCAAGAAGTTCGCCGGCCAGAGGGTCGTGATCATCGGCGGAGGCGACTCCGCGTTCGATTGGGCGCATCAGCTTGCCGGAGTCGCGGCGAGCATCACACTCGTGCATCGCAGCGATCGCTTCCGCGCGCATCAGGCGACGATCGACGCCGTGATCGCCTCGGCGGCAGCGGGCCAGACGGGTATCCACACCTTCTCCGAACTCGCCGAGGTGTACGGCGATGCCAATGCCATCTCGGCGATCGACCTCAAGCAGATCAAGACGAAGGAGATTACGCGCGTCGAGTGCGACATCGTGCTGCCGATGCTCGGATACGTGTCCGACATGGGTGCGTTGACCTCGTGGGGGATGACGATCGAGAAAGAGGAGATCGTCGTGAATCAATTGATGGAGACTGGGCGCCCGGGCATCTGGGCCGCGGGCGACGTGAACACGTATCCCGGAAAGCTCAAGCTCATCGCGTCCGGTTTCGCCGAGTCGGCGACCGCGGTGAATCAGGCCGTGCACTGGGTCTATCCCGAGAAGAAGGTGAATCCCGGACACAGCTCGAACCTCGCGGTCTTTGGTCAGAAGGACGACTGACCACGTGAGATCGCGGCGCGCGCTCCTCCGTTCCATCGCGCTGCTCGCCCTCTTGGCGTCGGCGGCGAACGCACAGGAGACCCGCTGCGATCGCGGGGATTTGGAGGTGCGGGCGCTCTCGTTCCAAGGGAACAACGCGTTCTCCGATGCGGTGCTCGGTACCGGCATCGTGACAACGGCCTCCACGCGATTGCGGCGGTATCTGCGCTTCGTTGGCGCGCGGCACTGTCTCAACAGCGAGGAGCTACCGCGCGATGTGCAGCGGCTTCGGCTCTGGTATCGCAATCACGGATTTGTCGACGCCACAGTGGACACGGTGGTGGCTCCGGCGGGGCGCAACCGCATTGAGGTGCGTTTCCTCATTGCCGAGGGCGAGCCGATACGCACGGACACGGTGCGCATCGAGGGACTCGATGCGGTGCCGGAGCACCGCGAGATTACCGCTGGACTTCCCACGCGGGTGGGCGGCTGGTTCGATCGCTATGCTAACGCCGCGACGCGAGACACGCTTACGCGTCGCCTGCGCGATAACGGGTATCCCGATGCCGAGACCTTCCTCGGCTACGATCTCCGCACCGAGGCGCGTCGCGCGACGGTCGTACTCACCGTGATCACCGGTACGCGTCGTCGTGTCGGGCGGGTGAACATCGTGCACGAAGGACGCGATGGCCGCGCCCCCGAGGTGAAGGAGTCCGCGGTGCGACGTATCGCCGGGATTAGCGTCGGGGATCTGTATCGGGAGCGGCAACTCGAGGGGGCGAAGCGCTCGCTGTACCGGAGCGAGGCGTTCTCGCAGGTCGTCGTCGAGCCCGGCGAGGCGAGTGGAGATTCGTCGATCAGCGTGAACGTCGGCGTGCGCGAAGGATTTCTTCGAGCGGCGCGACTGGGCGGTGGCTGGGGCACGCTCGACTGTTTCCGCATGACAGGCGACCTCACGGAATACAATCTCTTTGAGTCGGCGACGCGGCTCGAGCTTCGTGGGCGCGTCTCGAAGATCGGGATTGGTGAGCCGCTTGGCGGCGCGTCGTCCCTGTGCCCCCAAGCGCGCAACGACATCTACAGCACCAATCTCAACTACTACGTCGGGGCGATAGTCTCGCCTCCATCGCTATGGCGGACGCGCATCGTCCCGACCGTTTCGCTCTACTCGGAGCGGCGCTCGGAGTACAACGCCTTCCTCCGCACGACGCCGGCGGGCGGAAGCGTCTCTCTCACGAGCGTTGCGCCGCAGCGCTCGAGATCGCTCGGCTACACTGTGGAGTTCGGACGCACCGAGGCACAGCCCGCGCTCTATTGCGCCGTGTTCAACGCCTGTGAGGCCGATGACCGGGCCGCATTGCAGCGCGATCTACGACTGGCCGTGTTGAGTGTGTCGGGCAGTCGCGAGCGGGTGGACGATCCCTCCGATCCCCGTCGTGGCTGGGTGATCCGCTCGGAGACGCGGCACGCGTCGGCGATTGTCGGTGCGGACAAAGACATCAACTTTAGCCGTGTGACGCTCGACGGCTCCGCGTACATGCCGATCGGACGCGATGTTGTGTTCGCGGCGCGTCTCCGACTCGGCGCGGTGTTTGGCGCGAGCGGGAAGGCAGCGACCTTCGTGCCGCCACAGGAACGACTCTTCGCTGGTGGCCCGACCTCCGTGCGTGGGTTCCGGCAGAACGAACTCGGTCCGCAGGTCTATATCCCGACCGCGTTTGATACCGTTCTTGCCAATGGCGCGGCCTTGCCCCCAGTCATCGGCGCGAACGATACGCTCTTCTTCCGCGCCGATCCGGCGCTCGTCGGACAGCGCGCTGTACCGACGGGCGGCAACACGATGCTCGTGGGGAATGCGGAGTTCCGGTTCAACAGTCCGTTTCTCTCGCAGTTGCTGAGGTGGACGCTCTTCGCCGATGTGGGCGAGTTGTGGAATCAGCACGGGGCGACGGCGGGGAGTGGGTTCCGTGCGCTCAAGGTGACGCCAGGCGTGGGGATCCGCCTCCGTACACCGATCGGATTTCTGCGCGTCGACTTCGCCTACAACGGCTACGAGCCTTCGGCGGGTGCGGCGTACTACGACGCGCCGATCTCCGCTGGTGGGCAGCTCTGGTGTGTGAGTCCGACCAACACGATTCCGGTGACACTGCAGAGCGGCGTGCTCACGCAGGCTGTTGGGAGCTGCCCCACGACCTTCCGGCCGGGAGCGCAGCGCGGCCTCTTCGGTCGGTGGACTCCCTCCTTCGCCATCGGGCAGGCGTTCTAGCATGATGAGCCGCCGCCGCCTCGTGGCGCTCGTCAGTGCGGCACTTATGCTCGCGCTTGGCGCAGCGGCGATCGGCATCTTCGCCGCCGCCACGCAGAGCGATGGTGGACGCGAGATGATTCGGCGTGCCGTCGCGGCGCAGTTGGCGCGCGCCGTGAATGGAAAGGTCTATCTCGGCCGCTTGAGCGGATCGTTCATCACCGATCTGCGCATCGACTCCGTGCGGATCTCCGACGTGAACGACTCGCTCTTCTTTGCCACGGGGCCGATGCGCTTCACGTACGACCCACGCGATTTCGCCGACGGACGCTTGATTATCCGCTCTCTCGATGTCGAACGGCCGTACGTCGCCGTACGCCGCGAGATTGGCGGCGACTGGACGCACGAGCGCATCTGGCCCATTCTCAAGACGAAGCGCGTCCCCAAGCGCCGGTCGGCGTTTGCCGCCGTGTTCGTGGTCGAGCAGCTCCGCGTGCGCGGAGCCGCCATAGACCTCCGCCTCCCGTGGGCCCCGATCTCGGCCCCTCGAGACACAATCACAAAGGTCTGGAAGTGGACGGCAATCTCACTTGACGTGCCGCGCGCGCGCGTCGCGTATCCCGACTCGGTCGGCATGCACTTTGATATTGCCAAACTGGATATGGACGAGAGCGAACCGCCCTTCCTCTTTCGCGACATGCGCGGCGACCTGCAGGTGCGCGGCGATACACTCTGGTTCAATATCCCGAGCTTTCGGCTGCCGGGATCGCAAGGCAGTGGGCGCGTACGTGCATCGTGGAAGCGCGATCAACCATTGCGCTTTGTGCTCGACATTGAGTCCGACTCCGTCGCGCTCGCCGACATCGCCTTCATCAATCCGTCGTTGCCCACGGAGGGCGGCGGCTCGATGCGGGTGCAGATCCGCAGCCGCGCGAGTGATCCGCGCACCATTGAGTACGTCATCACCAAGATGGATATGCGCGCGCACCGCTCGCGCATTCGCGGCGATATGACGTGGGGAGTCGGACGCGCTGATTCAGTCTCGCTGACCGACGTCGATCTCGAGATGGCCCCGCTCGATGCGGCATTGATGACGCGTTTCAACCAGGGCCCGCTCCCGGTTCCGATACGCGGACAACTCACCGGACGCCTCCGCGCGAGCGGGGGACCGCTCAAGGACTTCGTGGTCGAAGACGCCACTGGCGTGTGGCGTGATGCGAATGTGCCCGGGGCGACATCGCGTGCGCGCGGGCGGGGGATGATTGACATCCGCGATCTGGGCTTTCCGGTCTTCAAAAACTTCCATCTCGACATCGCGGAGACGGACCTGCGCACGGCGCAGGCACTCGACGAGGAGTTTCCGCGACTCAACGGCACGCTGCGCGGGAGTGTCGTGATGGATTCTATCTGGGGCGATATTCGCTTCTCCCAGATGGATCTCTCGCATCGCGATGGGGACTCGCCCGAGTCGCGCCTGCGCGGGACGGCCCGTCTCTCGTGGGAGACGATTGGGCCTGTGCGCTGGGAGTTGAACGCGGCGGCACTGCCGCTCTCCTTCACCGCACTCGCGCGCTCCTTCCCCGAGGTCCCGCTGCGCGGTGATTACAGCGGACCAATCACCTCGCGCGGGAGCAGCGAGCTGATGACCTTTTCGGGTGATCTCGTTGGCGCCGGCGGCCGCATCGAGACCGACCTGCGCGTGGACATGACCGCGCCGCGCTACGAACTCACCGGACGCGGAACCTTTACCGGCGTAGATCCGCAGAAGCTGTTCGAGCGCACCGATGTCCCCACGGGCGAGCTCACGGGCCGCGTCGCGATGGAGACGGTCTGGGATTCGCTCGCCGATCTCACGGGCACCGCGCAGGTGCAACTTGATCGGTCCGTGCTTGCCGGCGCACGTGTCTTCGCTGGCATCGCGCGCCTTCACTTCGGCGAAGGGCGCGCGGTGCTCGATACACTCTTCGTCGAGTCCGCTGCCGTGGACCTGACGGCCGTCGGCGCGCTCGGTCTCCGCTCGAGTGTCTCGGATACGCTGCGACTCAGCGTGCGCGCCGACTCGCTCGGTGGCCTCCGCCCCTGGCTCAGGCGGGCACCCGGTGACTCGCTCGCGGGATCGAGTGCGCTCAATGCGACTGCCACCGGATGGCTCCGTGGATTCGCGGTAGACGCGACGGCGACCGCCGAAGGATTGCTCTTCGACGGCAATACCGCATCGGCTCTGCGTGCGGAAACGCGGCTCACCGGACTTCCGGAGACGTTCGCGGGCACGTTGAACATCTCCGGCGATACGATGCGACTCGCGGGACTCGTGATACGGGCGGCGCGCTTCAACGCCGAGCGTGATCTGACCGGTCGTGCGAGCGCGCAACTCGATGCGAACGGCACAGGTGGCACGGCGCTCCAAGCCGCCGGGCTCTTGGATATCAAGTCGGATAGCACGCACGTGCGCGTGGACGCGCTCACGCTCAGGACCGGTGTGCAGACCTGGCGACTCGGGGGACCCGCGCGCTTCGGCATCGCCGACGGTGGATTCCGGATGGACTCACTCGCGTTGCGTAGCGGTGGAATCTCGAGCGTCATGCTGACTGGTGCACTCCCAGCGAAGGGAGACCTCGATCTGCGATTTGCCGCCGAAAATGTTCCTGTGGCGGACATCGCGGAGTTGCTACAGGTATCTGGTCAGCAGGATGGACGCTTCGATTTTTCGGCCCGACTCGCCGGTACGCGCGCCGAACCGCTGCTCACGGGGAGCGGGGAGCTGCGCAACGGATTCGTGCGTGGCGTGCGACTCGACACCCTCCGCGCTTCGGCGCGCGCGGTGCAGGATCGCCTCGCGGTACGATTCGAACTCGGTGAGAGCCGACGGCCAGCGGCAATCGCCGAAGCCTCGCTCCCGTTCGTCCTCGGTCTCGACGGCCGCGGTGTCGTGCTCTCGCCAGAAGGAGCGCTTCGCGGCACGATCCGCGCCGACTCGCTCGGGTTAGATCGCTTCGAGAGCCTCACGCGCGGAGCAAACGGGCCGCGCGGCTCGCTCAAGGTCGATCTCACGCTTGGCGGCACGTGGGGTCGTCCGCTCGCGGACGGCACGCTCCTCGTGCGCAACGGATTCCTCGCGCCGGCGCAGCTCGGCAATGTCCGCTGGCGTAACGTCGAGGCCGATATCGGATTCAACGGCGACTCCATCACCGTGCGGAAGGTGGCGGCCGTGTCCGGCGCGACGCGCGCCGGCCGCGCGAACATCAGCGGCTGGATGTCGCTACGGGATCGCACCGACCCGCGACTCGACCTTCGACTCACGAGCAGTCAGTTCAATGTCTTCGGTCGCCCCGGTGTCGCGGATATTGATGTGTCGGGCGATTTGCAGCTGAGCGGCAACTGGAAAGCCTCCGTGCTGCGCGGAGCGCTCACGGCGGATCGTGCGATTGTCAGCATCCCTGAGCTCGCGAGCAAAGACGTCTTCTCACTCGAGGGTCCTGATCGATTCGCGCTGATGGACACGATTGAAGTCACCGGCCCGCGCACCAACGCGAGTGAATCGGAGTTCATCAACAATCTCCGCATCGAAGGCGTCCCTGTCCGGATGGGGCGCGACGTCTGGCTGCGATCGTCCGAGGCGAACATCAATATCGGTGGCGAGGTGAGCATCACGCGCGGTCGCGTCACGCGCGGGATCGATGCGGGCTCGTTGCAACTCGCGCTCGTTGGTCCACTGCAGACGCAGCGCGGCACGTACCGACTCAACCTCGGCCCCGTGCAGCGCACTTTCACCGTGGAGCAGGGAGAGATTCGCTTCTTCGGCGATCCCGAGCTCAACCCCACGCTCAACATTGACGCACTCCACACCGTGCGGCAATACAGCGAGCAGGGTGCGCGCCCCGATGTGCGCGTGCGTGTGCATCTAGGCGGCACGCTGCGCCAACCGACCGCCGAGCTCACGACGCCAGATTCATTGCGTGTCACCAACGCCGACTTGATCTCGTACCTCGTCACCGGTGGCCCGAGCTTCGAGATTGGCGGCCGCAACGGTGATATCTCGGCCACTGCAGCGCGCGTCGTGCTCGGTTCGCTTGGCAGCGTGCTCGGCGGCAAGGCTGCGGGCGGACTCTGCGATGACGCGCAGGTCTCTACCGCCGGCCTCGACGCCTATGGCGGTCGCTTTCGCAATGTCGGCGCCGGCATCCTCGCGGGCACACGCTTCAACTGTGCCAAGCAGATCGGCGATCGCGCCTTCGTGCGCCTCGACGCCGGACTCTGCCAAGTGGGACAACTCGTGACGCAGGGCGGTGGCGCCGATCCACTCTCGTTCACCGATGCGCTCGGCCTCAAGCTCGACTACATCCTCGGCCGCGGGATTACCGCATCGGCGGGTGTCGAGCCGCCGACGAGCGCGGTGCTCTGCGCGGTGAACGCCAACGCCAGTGCCCGCGGCTTTGTCCCCACGCCGCGGCAAGTGGGCTTCGACATCTTCCGCGTCTGGCGATTCTAGCGTGATCGAACGACTCGTAATCGTGAACCCCGCGGCGCGCGGGGGACGTTCGGCCGAAGCCGAGGCTGTAGCGGCGTGCCGCGCAGCGGGGATCGAACCGCGCGTCATCCGCACGACGGCGCCGGGACACGCCGGCACAATTGCGCGTGCCGAGTCGAATGGTGCACCGATCTTTGTGCTCGGCGGAGATGGCACCGTGATGGAAGTCGTGGGTGCACTCGTTGGCCGCGATGTGACAGTCGGGATCCTGCCAGGCGGTACTGGGAATCAACTCGCGCGTGTGCTGGGAATCCCGCTGCACGTCGGGCGCGCCGCGCGTGCGCTGGCGACGGCGAAGCCCATGCGGATGGATCTCGCCCGTCTCAGTGACGGGCGCCACTTCTCGATCGCGGCGGGGGTCGGTGTCGATGCGGCCATGATTGCCGGTGCGAGCACCGCGGCCAAGCGCCGATTTGGCGTCGGCGCCTACATCTGGAGTGCGACGCTGGCGCTGCTCAAGGCGCGCCCCTTTCCCGTCCGCATCGTGGCCGACGGCCGCGTCATCGAGCGCGAAGCCGGTCTGGCCATGATCGCCAACGTGGGAGCCTTTATGAATGGCCGATTCAGCCTTGGGCCTGGCATCCGGCCAGACGACGGATGGCTCGACCTCTGTGTGCTCTCACCGCGCGGGATTGCTGACGGACTCGGGCTCGCCGCGCGGATGACCGCGGGCCGTTTCGGCGAGGATTCGCGGATGATGTTCGTGCGGGCCAAGTCCATCCGAGTCGAGGCCCCTGAGGGGGTCCTTTCCGAGGCGGACGGCGAGCTACTGCCGCATTCTACAATAGATGCGACCGTGGCCCCACAGGCAGCCCTGTTTCTCGGGGTGCATCAATAGTTCGCAGGTAAACCTCGGCGGCATTGCGAACCGGTGGTTACTGTGCATTTTGCAGTCACTGGTCCGACTGACGTCTAATTTCTGAGCGCGACAAATGGCAAGTATCCTGATCATCGATGACGAAATGGCGATCGCCACAGCGTTCGCAATGTTCTTCCGGCACGATGGGCAGCACACTGTCTCAGAGGCTTACACTGGCGCGGAAGGCATCGCCGCCTTTCATCGGCTGCGCCCTGACCTCGTGCTCCTCGACGTGCGACTCCCTGATATGACGGGGTTCGACGTCCTCGCGGCGATTCGCGAACACAATCCCGTGGTCATCATGATCACGGCGTACGGCGATGTCACGATGGCGGTGGATGCGCTGCACAAGGGCGCCGAGAACTTCCTCACGAAGCCGGTGGACCTCAGCCACCTCAAGGCGTCGGCCGAGCGGGCGCTCGAGAAGTCGCAACTCCGCCGGATGAGCCGTTGGCTGAATGAACGACGCGGCGCTGATGGGCTCGTTTTCGGTTCATCCCCAGCGATGCGGGAGTTGCAGGCGCAGGTCCAGCTGTTGAGTCAGAGCGATCGGACCACGGCGCTGGTCCTCGGCGAAAGTGGCGCCGGCAAGGGGCGCGTGGCCGAGTTGTTGCACGCGCAGAGCCCGCGCGCGACAAAGCCATTCGTGGAGATCAACTGCGCGACGTTGCGGCCCGAGTCGCTCGACAGCGAACTCTTCGGCGTCGAGGCGGGAACGGAGCCTGGCGCGGTGAGCAAGCCTGGTGCCTTCGAGATTGCCGATGGTGGAACGATCTTCCTTGATGAGATTGGGGATCTCGAGCCCGCGTTGCAGCCGAAACTGGTGCGCGTGCTTGAGGGAAAGGGATTCCGTCGCGTCGGCGGACGTGAGGAGATCACTCCGAACGTGCGCGTGATTGCGGCTTCGTCAGACGATATCCAACAGTCCGTTGCGACCGGTCGATTCCGCGAGGATCTCTACTACCGCCTCGCCGTGATGCCGATCAAGCTTCCGCCGGTGCGGCACCGCATTCGCGAAGATGTGCTCGAACTCATCGCCGCGGTCCAGGATGCGTTGTTACTCTCGCTCCCCGGCGCCCCGACAGCGCTCACCGATGCGGCGCTCGATGCGATTCTCCGCTACAACTGGCCGGGCAATATCCGCGAGCTGCGCAACGTGATGGAGCGCGCGATGCTCATGGCGCGCGGACTCCCCGCGGTGGATGTGATGCATCTCCCCCGCGAAGTACAGAACGCCAGCGGGGCCGAGGTGTCGCATCATGAGCCGCGATCGCTGAGCGAGGTCGAACGCGCGCATATCGACCGTACCCTACGCGCGCATGCTCACAATCGCACGCACGCGGCCAAGGAACTGGGCATATCGCGTGCGACGTTAATCAAGAAGATCAAGGAATACGAGCTCGCGGCGAAGCCGCGTTAGGAGGGGACGATGGGCGAACGCGATATCATGATTTGCCGCGCCTGTG
This sequence comes from Gemmatimonas sp., assembly GCA_043736095.1. Classification (GTDB taxonomy): domain Bacteria; phylum Gemmatimonadota; class Gemmatimonadetes; order Gemmatimonadales; family Gemmatimonadaceae; genus Pseudogemmatithrix. The sequence goes on along the minus strand of JAYTDH010000368.1, from coordinate 5,689 downwards.
GCAATGAAGAGCGAGCATCTGAAGGGTCGCCTTGCGATCACTGCGGAACGTTTGTGTGTCAGGTCTGTGGTCTGCGAGGGGTGATTCTCTGTGCGTCCTGCCAGATGATAGAAGACGCCAAGGCCGACGGCGGACCGGACGCGCCCACTCCGTGAGCCTCTCCCGGTGAGCTCGTCTCCGTGAGCGTGTCACTCGCTCGATTCGGTATCGCCGTCGGGCACGCTAGCGATTCCGCCGGCGCCACGGGTTGCACCGTCGTGCGCGGCATCGACGCGCCGCATCGCGCGGCGGTTGCGGTGCTTGGTCGCGCGACCGGTTCACGGGAACTCGCCCTGCTCGAGCCCGGCCACCTCGTGGAGCGCGTGGACGCAATCTTTCTCACTGGCGGCTCGGCGTATGGCCTTGATGCCACCGCGGGCGTGATGCGCTGGATGGAGTCGAAGGGACGCGGCTTCCAGGTCGGGCCCGGCGTCGTGCCGATCGTGCCTGCCGCCGTGATCTTCGATCTCCTGCCGCTCGGCCGCTTCGATGCTCGTCCCACCGCCGAGATGGCCTACGCCGCGTGCGACTCCGCGACGAGCAGTGACATCGCCGAAGGCAGTGTTGGGGCCGGCACTGGCGCGACGGTTGGCAAGCTCTTGGGACCCACGGGACTCATGAAGGGTGGACTCGGGATTGCCGTAGCTGAAGGTCACGGCTGCGCCGCCGCCGCGATTGCGGTGGTGAATGCGTTCGGTGACGTGCGCGACGCGAGCGGGGCAATCATCGCGGGTGCGCGCGATTCAGAGGGCCGCTTCGTGGATAGCGCGGCCGCGATTGCCGCCGGCACGAGTGCTGGTGGGTTTGTGGCTGGCACCAACACCACGCTCGTGGTGGTGGCGCTCGACGCCGCCTATTCGCGACTCGAGCTGCAGGCGATTGCGCAGAGTGCGACGGCCGCAATGCACCGCCATATCACGCCGGCGGGGACCTCCTCCGATGGCGATATCGTCTTTGCCATCGCCCCGATGGAAGGACGCCGCGCGCCGCTCGCCCAGGGCGAACAGCTCGCGGCGCAGGCACTCGGTGCGGCGATCGAGCGGGCTGTGCGCCTCGCGCGCTGAGCGCGCTGCGTCGCTGAGCTAGCTGACCATCCCGCCGACGGGGAGCACCGGTGCTCCCGCGCGAACGTGCAACACGAGCTCGGCGCAGAGATCGCTATCGAGCGAGACGCGCATCACGTGAGTCCCTGACGTCTGGATCGGCAGATCAATGGCCGCGATCACGGGAACGTCGAGCTCTGTGGCCCCTGGCGGCGGCGTGCCCACGTCGAGTTCGCCTGTGGACGACCACAGCTCGTCCCCGTTGGGCCCCACCCACGCGAATCCGAGCGTGTGTCGCCCACCATCATCGGGGAGCGCCTTGAGCCGCACGACCATCGTGGCTCGCGGGTGCACTGCCGGCAACTGCTGGACGTGAAGGGCGTCGAAGACGCCAAGGATATTGAGCTTCCCCTCTTGGGAGATGTTCGCCGCGTCGGCGAATAGAGCGAATGAGACATGCATTCCTGAAGGTAGCGTGGCACTCGCGCGGGCGCATCCGTGTTCATACGCCAGAACCGTCGGCCCCCGCTAGATTCTAGAGTCTATGACCGCTCAGCCCCGCTCCAATCGCGCTATCGAACTCAGCCTTATCGCGATGGCCGTGATCTGGGGCGTGAACTTCTCGGTCGTGAAGTACGGCACGCAGGTGATGGAACCCGTCGCGTACAACACGCTCCGGATGAGCCTCGCGGCGGTCGTGCTCATGCTCATCGCCTATGGACGTCCAGGGCTGCGTCCGAGCCGTGCGGATCGCAATCGGTTGCTTGGCCTTGGCGTGCTCGGGCACTGTGTGTATCAGTTGCTCTTTGTCGGTGGCCTCTCGATGACGCGCGCGGGGACGGCGTCGCTTGTGGTCGCGGCGAGCCCTGCCGTCGTGGCGATTGTTGCCCGCTTCTTCGGCCACGACAAGCTCCCGATGAAAGCCATCGCGGGTATCGCGCTCTCGATCGCCGGTGTGATCTTCGTCGTCGGCGGAAGCATCCAATCCGATGGCACGGGACATCTTATCGGCGATCTGCTGATTCTCGCCGCTGTCGTGGTCTGGGCCTTCTATACGAATGGATTGGTCCCGCTCGCGCAGCACGTGGAGCCGGCACAGGTCGCTGCGTGGACGCTGCTCGGCGGCGTGGTGCCGCTCGCTGTTATCGCAACGCCGGCGCTGATACGCACCGAGTGGACCGCGATCACGCCGCTCACCTGGGGCGCGGTGCTCTACTCCGGACTCCTCGCGATGGTCGTCGCGTATCTCGTGTGGTATCACGGTGTGCGGGCGATTGGCCCGACGCGCACCGCGATGTTTGCCAATCTGCAGCCGATCGTCGCGGTACTGGTCGCGTGGGGCGCGCTCGGCGAAGTGCCGACGATATTCCAAGGCGTCGGCGCGAGCGCGGTGATTGGCGGCCTCTACCTCGCCCGCCAATGAAAATTGTCCTCTTCGATATCGACGGCACGCTCCTCGTGTCCGATAACGCCGGCCGCACGGCGATGGAAACCGCGCTCACTGCGACATTTGGTACGGCGGGGCCCGCGTCGTATCGCTACAGCGGCAAGACCGACAAGCTGATCGTGCGCGAGACGATGCGGCTCGAGGGTTTTGATGACGCAACAATCGACGCGCGCATGCCGATGGTGCTGGAGCTCTATCTCGCCGAGCTGCACACGCATCTCGAGGGCGATACCCACTCAGCGCGCGCCCTGCCAGGTGTTGCGCCGCTGCTCGATGCGGTCGAAGCGCACGACGGACTTGTGCTCGGGCTCCTCACGGGGAACTTGATCGAGGGCGCGCGCGCCAAGCTGCGCGCCGTCTCGCTCGATCACGGACGATTCCGCGTTGGCGCCTACGGATCTGATCACGAGGATCGTCCGATGCTCCCGCCCATCGCCCGCGAACGTGCCAGCGCATTCCTCGGGCGCGACGTGCCGGGAGACAAGCTGATCATTATCGGCGATACGCCCTTCGATGTGACGTGCGGACGCGGCGTCGGTGCGCGCGCGATTGCTGTGGCAACTGGTCACTACTCACGCGACGAACTGCTCGAGCATGGCCCCGACGCCGCCTTCCATGATCTCGCGGATACTGCCGCGGTGATGGGGGCAATCCTCGATGCGTGAGGTCGAGCTGAAGGGACGCCTCATGAGTGACGCCGACTTCGAGTCGGCGCGCGCACGCCTCGAGGCCGCGGGCGCTGAGCTCGTCTACGAAGGGCGGCTCGAGGATCGCCGCTATGACACGCCCAGTCGGACCCTCGCGTTGCAGGATCACGTGCTTCGGCTCCGCGTCTATCGCGGCGAGACGCTCACCGCCTCGCTCGACTTCAAGGGTCCCACCACCTACGCCGATGGATTCAAGGTCCGCGAGGAACAGACCGTGGGTGCGAATGATCCCGACGCACTCGCCCGGATCCTCGAAGCAATGGGGTACGTGATCACCCGCGAGATCGACCGCGAGATCGCCCAGTACAACTACGCTGGCGCGGTAGTGCGATTCGAGCGATATCCCCGGATGGACATTTTGGTCGAAGTCGAGGGGGAACCCGCGGCCATCGAGCACGCCATCAGTGCGCTCGGCATGGCGCGCGAGGGATTCACCACCGAGCGACTCCCTGATTTCGTGCTGAAGTTCGAGTCACGGACCGGCGAGCGCGCCGCGATCTGTGACCGCGAACTCCTCGGCGAGTATCGCTACTCGGCGAACGACGCGTGACGACGCGTGACGAAGGGTGACGCAGCGTCATGACGCCTGAGTATCCCCTCCCAGAGTTCATGCGGTCGCTCCGCGCGCTCGCGGTGCCGTCGGCGCCGGGTTCGGATCACGATGTGGTCTTCACGCCGCTGCTCGAGGCGCGCCGCGCCGCACAGCGCGCGTCGTCGCTCGAGCAGCAACTCGCGGCCTTCGATGCAGCGCGATTAGCGCGCGCCTGGCGGGGGAGCATCGCTACGCTCGCCGAGCGGAAACATCCGCGCACACTGCCGGATCGTCGCGCGCTTGCGGCGGAGCTCGACCTCCTTGCGACGCCGGTATGGGCGGCGCTCGAGGAACTCGGGCGCATCGCCGAGTCCGTGAAACTGGCGCGTGCGGAGGCGAAAAAAGGCACGTGGGAGCAGTGGTTGGCGGAGGTGCAGCGGGTGTTCCGCGCCGGGGATGATTGGTGGGAGGCCGCGCTTCCCGCGCTGGCCGACCCGCGCGGCCGTCGTGGCGCGCTCTGGCGCCGTGTGATTGGAGGCGGCCGATGATCGCTGGGATTGGGTTCGACCTCGTGGCCATCAAGCGCGTGGAGGAGATGCTCGCGCGGAAGGAGCAGCGCGCGCTCGATCGCCTGTTCACCAAGCACGAGCAGGAGTACGCGCTGGCGAGGGCGCGGCCGGCGATGCATCTCGCGGCCCGGCTCGCCGCCAAGGAGGCGGCCTTCAAGGCCCTCACCGGCTCGGATGAGGCGAAGTTGATCGGCTGGAAGGAGGCCGAGGTGCGCCGCGGGAGCGAGGGGGCGCCTGAGCTCGTGTTCACGGGACGAGCGGCTGCGCGAGCAGCCGAACTGCAGGTCCGCCGCGTGCACCTGACGCTGAGCCATACGGACGAAACGGCGGGCGCGGTCGTGATCCTCGAGGCGTAGGCGGCCGAGTACAAGCTGGGGTGCGGAACCCCCTGTATTTCACTCGGGATTGCACTACTTTCCAAGTGCAATGTTAATGAGAACCATTCTCATCTATGCCAGCGCCCTCGTGGCGCTTGCCCTCGCACCCGCTTCCGCGGATGCGCAGGAGTCGCCCGCGCGGCGGCTTGCCAATATCGTGGGCGTCGCGGTCGACGAATATCAGAAAGGCGTTGATGCCGCCGGGTTGATAGTCCTCCAGCTCGAGTACGACGAGGCCGTCGCCTTCTTGAATGATGCGCGCGACGTGGCGGCACGTGTGACCGATGATCGCGCACCCAAGCTCGTCGCGCTTGTGATCGAGTTACAGAAGGCCGTCGCCCGCCGCGCTCGCCCTGAGCAGCTGCTCGCCACGCGCGACGCGCTGATCACGCTCCTCGGTCCCGATGCCTCGCTCGATTTCCCGACTGAGCCAATCGACCTGACCGAAGGCCGCGCCATTTATCAGCAGCGCTGCGCCTCCTGCCACGGTGATGCCGGGCGCGGCGATGGTTTCGCGGCCGTCGGAATGCTGCCAGTCCCCGCCAAGCTCGCCGATCACGAGCTCATGGCCGATGTCACGCCCGCCATCATGTACCGCGTCGTCTCGGTCGGCATCCCTGGCACCTCGATGGCCGGTGCAGCCGATCTCACGCCGGCGCAACGCTGGGCCGTGGTCACGTACGTGACCACGCTCCGCGCCGCCGATGGCGATGCGGCGCGCGGCCGGGCAATCCTCACCGCGCGCTGCACGGGGTGCGCCAACGGCGCCGTCCCAGCTGGGCACTCGATCGCCTGGCTCGCTGACCGCCACGACAAGCAACTCCTCGCGGCACTCGCCGCTGGCGATCCGTTGCTCGGCCTCGATGCTACGATGCCGGTGCGTGACGCCGACGCACGCGCCGTGGTCGCCGCGCTTCGCGCCGAGCCCAGGATTGTCGCTGATGTGGCGCGTTCGCCAAGGGTCGTCGCCGCCGA
>JAYTDH010000367.1:0-1546 GCA_043736095.1 Gemmatimonas sp. | reverse complement strand
AAGATCCGCCGGCGCATCATCGCCGTGCGGAATCGGTAGCTCGTCGGGATGCTGCTCCACGTCAATGAACGTGACCGTCTTATCGATTGGCCCCTCCATGAACAGCTGCACCTGCGCGTGCTGGTCGGTCGCCCCCACCGCGGCAATCGGCGTCGGGCCAACGTGTCGGCCATCCGGCGTCTTCTTGCCCAGCGACTCCGCCCACAGCTGCACGAACCACGGTGCGACATCGCGAAGTGCATCGCTGTAGGGCATCAGCACCTGCGCGCTCTGCCCTGCTTCCGTCTGCGCGCGCCATTGGAGCGTGGCGAAGGCAAGCGCGGGATCCTCACGGAACGAGGCCCCCGTGCAGCGATCGCGCATCGCCACCGCGCCGGCGATCAACTGCTCCACATCGAGTCCGAGGAGCGCGGCGGGTAACGTCCCGACGGGGCTCAAGACCGAGAAGCGTCCGCCGACATTCGCCGGGACCTCAAACGCCGGAATCCCCTCCGCGTCCGCGAGCTTGCGTAACGAGCCCTTCACCGGATCAGTCACGAACGCGAGATGCTCACGCGCCGGAAGTCCCGCGGCCTTGAGTCGGTCTCTGATATAGAGATACTGCGCCATCGTCTCCGCAGTGCTCCCCGACTTGGACACCACGAGGACGCGTGTGCGGGCGAGATCGACCATATCGAACAAGCCCTTCACGCTGCGTGGGTCGACGTTGTCGAGCACGTGCAAGCGAGGGCGCCCGCTGCGCTGCTCCGACGAGCGCGCATTCCAATCGCGCGGCAAGAGCGCGGTGCGGACGCACGTGGTGCCAAGCGCCGAGCCACCGATGCCGAGCACGATCACTTCATCAAGGCCACGACGCGCACTCGCTGCCCAATCAATCACCCGCGCACGCTCGGCCGCCTGCGCCTCGAGCGCGCGGAAGCCGAGCACGCCCTTGGCCTCCATCGCCCGCATCCCGACGACCGCGGCCGTGAGGCGCGACGACAGCGCGGCAATCGCCGCCGCATCCGGACCCGAGGGCACGGCACTGCGCATCATTCCACCCACATCCAGCGTGATCGTCATCCGTCGAGCTCCACCGTCAGTCCATCGTAGGCCGGGAAAATGCCGGCCGGCAGGGCGCGCGCGAGATCCGCGTGCGCCGTTTCATGTGTCAGGTGCGTGAGATACGTGCGCGGCGCGCCGACCCGCTGCGCGGCCGCGACCGCTTCACTGATTGAAAAGTGCGTGGGGTGCGCGGTCCGGAACAGCGCATTGAGCACCAAGACCTCCGCGCCCTGCAAGAACGGGAGCGCGGCGTCAGGGATCTCCTTGGCGTCCGTCACGTACGCGAGCGCCCCGATCCGGTATCCGAACACACGGATCCGCCCGTGCGGGAACTCAATCGGCGTCACGTCAAGATGCCCAATCTGCATCCGCACGCCTGCGTCGAGCGGCAGCGCGAACCCCTCAGGCTTGCTCGTGCCCGGCAATGGCTTCATTGCCGGATCGAAAATGTAGGGGAAGCGCTGTTGCAGACTGGCGAGTGTCTCCACGGGCCCGTACATCG